>JAADFQ010000057.1 GCA_013152835.1 FCB group bacterium | reverse complement strand
AGTATTCCGGGATCATTCAGGAGCATTTGGCCGTCCGCAATTACGGAGGACTTTTTGATGTCAGTCACATGGGCGAATTTTACGTCACCGGTGAGGGTGCGGAAACTTTTCTGCAATTTCTGACGCTGAATGATGTTACCACTTTACAGCCTGGCGATGCACAATATTCCGCCATGTGCAACTCTTCCGGCGGAATACTGGACGATTTAATTATTTATCGGTACGGACCGGACCGCTTTATGGTGGTTGTCAATGCCGCCAATATTGATAAGGATTTCCAATGGTTTTTCCAGCATTGTCCCGGCGATGTCTCCCTGGAAAACAGGAGTAGTGATATCAGTCTGATCGCTTTCCAGGGACCGCTCTCCAGGGAAATTCTGTCGGGTATTCTGAATATACCGCTGGAAGACCTGGGCTTTTATACATTCAGAGAAACGGAGGCTTTCGGGGCAACCATCACGGTGGCCCGGACCGGATATACCGGGGAACTGGGTTTTGAAGTGTACGGACCGCACACCACCATTCCCGAAATCTGGGATGCGATCCTGGACCGGGGCGCTTCCAAAGGGATCATTCCGGCGGGACTGGGAGCCCGGGATACATTGCGCCTGGAGATGAAGTATTGTCTTTACGGCAATGATATCGATGAAACGACAAACCCGCTGGAAGCCGGATTGGGTTGGATAACCAAATTGGATAAAGGCGATTTTATCGGACGCGAAGCGCTCCTGGAGGCGAAAGCCAATTTAACGCGACGGTTAGTCTGTTTTGAATTGCAGGAGCGGGGAATTCCCCGTCACGGGTACCGGATCTTCCGGGATTCCACTGAAGTTGGAGTGGTCACTTCGGGGGGGCAGTCGCCCTCTTTAAAAAAGGGAATTGGATTGGGGTACGTTCCCCGGGAATTTGCCAAATCCGGAAATCGAGTATCCGTTGAAATTCGCGGGAAACAAGTGCCGGCAATCATCGTAAAACCACCGTTTTACAAAGGAGGTTCACTTCACAATTAAGGCTCCATGGGAATCTCCCGGAATCCGGTTTTTCGAAACCCGTAATGATCAGGTCAAAGTCGCCGGGAGCGTTCCTCCGTGCATGGGGCACCGAATCGCCGGCTTACCTATTGGTTTTTTTTAATAGTATATTATCAGGATAAATAACGAGGATGAATACGTCGAAACGTAAGATAACAGTATTAATTACCGGCGGAGCCGGTTTTATCGGATCGCACTTCAGCGAACGGCTCCTGTCGGAAGGCTACCGGGTGGTTTGTATTGATAATTTAAACACCTTTTATAGTCCGCTAATAAAAAGGATAAATCTGGAATTACTATCGAAGTATCCTGATTTTGCATTTGCCAAAGGTGATCTCCGGAAACGGTCATTCATTACCCAAATCTTTGAAACATATCGACCGCAAATCGTAGTCCATTTAGCCGCGATGGCCGGGGTCCGGCCCAGTCTTGAAAACCCCGGTTTATATATTGACGTTAACATTCGCGGAACGCAAGTCTTGCTGGATGTCATCAAGAAATATCCGGTTGAAAAAATGCTGTTTGCTTCTTCCTCATCAGTCTATGGCAACAATGAAAAGGTGCCCTTCTCCGAGGATGATAATGTGGATAAACAAATATCACCCTATGGCGCCACCAAAAAGATGGGTGAGGTGCAGTTGTATACTTTCCACCATCTCACAGAAATTCCCGTCACGCTGTTGCGTTTTTTCACTGTGTATGGGCCTCGCCAGCGACCGGAGATGGCGATTCATAAATTCGTTCGGAAGCTCTACCGGAACCGGCCGATCCCCGTTTATGGGGACGGGACGACTGCCAGGGACTACACTTTTTTTGCGGATATTATAGCCGGTTTGTGGAATGCCTTTCACCATGAGGATGAATTTGCGATTTATAATCTGGGAAATTCGGAACCGGTTAAACTATCGGAATTGATTGAAATCATTGCTGAAATATCGGGTCGTGAGCCGGAGCTGGAATACAAACCTCTACCTCCCGGAGATGTGGTGCAAACATTCGCCGATATTAATCGCGCCCGAACGCGTCTCGATTATGATCCGAAAACCAGTATTACCGACGGCCTGGGACAATTTATTGAGTGGTACCTGTTTATGAAAAAGGAACATCCCCGGTTATTCTGATATGAATCGTCGCTACGAAATAGCTGGAATTTTGACGATAGCTTTAGCGCTTCTGGTGTTGACCAGCCTGCTGGGCTACAACCCGAATGAAGAGCCCACCATTTCGCAATATGTGAAAATCGAGAACCCCATGGGCATTGTAGGTGTGGTGATTGGCTTTGGTCTGGTGAAAATCGCCCTGGGGTATTCCGCTTTGGTACTGCCGTTATTAGGGCTCGTATGGGGCTGGTGGCTGTTTTCACGGAAACCGCTCTTATCCCTGACACGCCATTCTCTGTATTTGATTGCGGCGCTGGTCTGGCTGACCATTTCCCTGGGGGCCTTGAAGCTTTGGTTTTATCCAACATCCCACCGGGCCGTACTGGTCACCGGTTTGTGGCCTGCACTGATTGCCGGAATGCTTCGTGATTTCTCCGGGAATCCGGGACTAATACTGGTTTTACTCGCCGGATGGCTGGTCTTGGCACGAGGCTATTTCTCCACCAGTTTTTATCGTCCCTTTATTGCATTGAAACAGGGATTTATTTCGCTCTGGGATCATTGGAAATCCCGCCGGGCCTCAAAACTGGCCGAGGAAGCCCGACGGGAACACACCCAAAAATTACGTGCCAAACTTGAAGCACAACAGGTCCCGGATCAACAGCCAAGTAAAACAAAGCCTGCGCCGGAACCGACACCGGAGAAAGCCAACGATGATGAAATCCTGATTCCCGAGGACGTGTTGCGGGAGGCTCAGCTGAAAGCGCGTCAATCCGGTCAGAAAGAAACTGTTCCGGAACCGCCGACGCAGGAAAATCTGCCCCTTGATTCCAACGGAGAAGTGATCGAAGTGGGGGAAATGGTGCAGGAAGACGAAGTCGATCTGGACGCCCTGAAAGATCGTTCCAAACCGATACGCACGTATCAATTGCCCACGACCGATCTGTTAACCATCCCGCCCCACGTCGATGAATCGCAAAGCAAGGATGAACTGATCAATCGGGCAAATTTTCTCACCCAGTCCCTGGCTACTTTTGGCGTAAACGGGAAAGTCGTTAACGTACATCCCGGTCCGGTGATTACGTTATTCGAAGTGGAACCGGCGGAAGGTGTTCGGGTGAATAAATTCGTGGCCTTGTCCGACGATCTGGCCCGTGTGATGGAAGCCAGCCGTGTGCGGGTGATCGCCCCGATTCCGGGGAAATCCTCAGTGGGAATCGAAATCCCCAACCGGAATCCCGAAACGGTATATTTCCGGTCGGTAATCAATTCGGAAAAATTTGCCAAGGCCGAGTCACAATTAACCCTGGCCGTCGGGAAAACCACTTCCGGGGAAATTGCCATTCTTGATCTGGCGAAAATGCCGCATTTACTCATCGCCGGGACGACCGGTTCCGGTAAATCGGTGTGTCTGAATACCATCATTTGTTCATTATTATACCAGGCCACGCCGGATGAAATAAAATTTATGATCATTGATCCCAAAAAGGTGGAAATGACCTTGTACCGATCGCTGAAAGATTACCACCTGTTAGGCATGGAGGATATTGACGAACCGATTGTCACGTCCACCGAGAATGCCATTCTGGCTCTGCGGGCCCTGGAGATGGAAATGGATCACCGGTATAATGTGCTATCGGATGCGGTGGTAAGAAACATCGGAGAATTCAATACCCGGGCGAAGAAAAAGGGTGAACCCATCATGCCCTATATTGTGCTGATCGTGGATGAATTAGCCGATTTGATGATGTTGAGCGCCAAGGATGTGGAAGTTCCCATTGCCCGCCTGGCCCAACTATCCCGTGCCGTGGGAATCCATTTGGTAATTGCTACCCAGCGTCCGTCAGTAGATGTGATCACCGGCGTGATTAAAGCGAATTTCCCGGCCCGGATTGCCTTCCAGGTGGCGACAAAAATTGATTCACGGACTATTCTGGATACCCCCGGCGCCGAAAAACTGATTGGCCGCGGTGATATGCTTTACCAGGGGCCGGGAAGCTCCGAACCGGTACGAATGCATAATGCCTTTTTAAGCTTATCGGAAATTGAAGCCATCATGGAATTTATCAGCGAACAACCCGGGGCCAGGGAAATGAAACTGGCCAGCATCAAAGAACCGGCCCTTCCGGGATTCAGTGGTGAATCCGCAGGAGCGGACGACGAATTGATCAAGGACGCCATCCGTTTGGTGGTGACCCATCAGCAGGGAAGTATTTCCTTATTACAGCGTCGCCTGAAAGTGGGCTATTCCCGGGCCGCCCGACTGATCGACGAGATGGAAGCCCTGGGCGTGGTGGGACCGTTTACCGGTAGCAAAGCCCGGGAAGTGCTCGTAGACGAAACCTACTTGCTGAGTATCGAATAAGTTGAATTCTATCCGTCGCTTTATCATCCTTACCCTGGTTTGGGGATCGGGAGTCCTTCCGGCACAATCGTTATTGGATTCTCTGAATACGTTTTTACATCCGCCGGGCGGCTTGGTCCTGAGCGGAGCCATTACACAAAAACAGTATGACCGTGAATGGGAAGGGCGGGCCGATGTCATCCTGAGTCAGTATCGGGATATCGGTTTGCTCACGGATCAGGAATTTGTCCGCGTTGACCAGGATACAATCTGGACCTACAACCTGGCGAGTCATCAGGTGTTAATCGATTCCTATTCCTGGGATCAATTCAACCTGTTTGAACTATTATCGGGTGATTTTGCGCAGGTTGGGCTGGAGCGAATCGACCGGTCGCAAACCGGGATTATCCAATATTATTCCATTCCCGAAATGGGAATTACCGGATATCTGAAGCTGAAGAAATCGAACTACGAACCGGAATTTCTTCATCTCAGCTACGACGCAAATAATCGGGTTGAGATTCAGGTAAAATCCGTTTCCACCCCGGCGATTCTGCCGGATTTCATTAACGACAAGACGTGGGAAGTGATCGATTTACGTGAATAAAATTATAAAATTAGGTCTGGGGATTTTCATCAGCGGTCTGGGACTTTATTTTGCTTTTCATCAAATGGATTTCAGCGCGTTGATTGATAATTTTTCGCGCGTGAATCTGGGCTTGGTTGTAACTGCTTCCGGTTTGATGATCTTCAGTGTCTGGATTCGGGCCATTCGTTGGAAGCACCTGTTGAATCGTGAAGAATTTCGCGTTAATAATCTCTTTGCCAGTGCAATGATCGGCTATTTCGGTAATTCGGTTTTGCCGTTCCGATTGGGTGAGGCTCTCCGGGCTTATGATATTACAACCAAGGAGAAAGTCAGTTTTTCGGAATCGGTTGGCACACTTATTCTGGAGCGGATCCTGGATCTGGTGGGACTGGTGCTGGTAATCGGACTTTTCGCATTTACCTATCCCTTGGGGATCGTGATGAATCGGGGCGCGATTCTGTTAATTTTCGGCGTTTTGGCCGTTTTTATCCTGATCATCTGGTTTCCCCAACCGTTACAAAAATTCCAGTCCTTGCTCAAACGCTGGGAACCGCCCTCAACAACCCGGAAGAAAATAAAAGAATTTTTCAGCGGCATGGTGGACGGAATCAATTCTCTGCGGGGCAATCGGCATGGGATCGGCCTGGCCTTTAATACCGTTTTTCTATGGGTAATTTACTATGTGTCGCTGGTGATTATTACCATCGGTGTTGGGATTCACTTGAGCTGGGACCAGATCGGAATACTGTTGGTTTCAACGACGCTTTCCATCATGATTCCCGCGGCACCGGGATATGTGGGAACTTATCATGCAGTTGCTGTACTGGTCCTGAATTCCATGTTCAAAATTCCGCTGGCCGAATCGCAGGCGGTGGCGCTTATCCTGCATGCCATTGGTACGTTGCCCTACGTTCTGATTGGAGCCGCGTATTTTTTCTCCAGTACCATGAAAATCAGCGACCTGAAATCAGGAAAATCCGGCTAATGACCTATGAAATGATTTTTCTGGACCGGGATGGGACCCTGAATCCGGATCCCGGCTATATCGCTCATCGGAAGGATTTCCGATTTTATGATTTTACGCTGGAAGCACTGTCCCGTCTCAAAGGAAATTCATTCTGCATCATCACGAATCAGTCCGGGGTGGCCCGGGGACTGATTACGGAACGAAACCTGGATCGCATTCATCAGTATATCAAAACAACGTTCCGGGAACACGGGATTGATCTGAAAGCCATTTATGTCTGCACGGATCATCCCGATCAACCGTCCCAGCGGCGAAAACCCGGTCCGGGGATGTTTCTGGAAGCGGCCAAGGATTTTCAACTGGATTTGACCCGATGCCTCATGATCGGCGATGCCGAATCGGATATTCTTGCCGGTCAACGATTACATATGGATACGATGCTGGTCCTGACGGGAAAAGGAAAGGATACTTTATCTCAATTAAGAGAAAAACCTACATTTACGGTCGAAAATTTACTGGAAGGGGCCAAACTGCTTGAAATCTGACCCACAAAAGATTACAGTTCTCATGGGCGGTAATTCACCGGAACGACCGGTTTCGTTAAAAACCGGGGCAGCGGTGTCGGAAGCCCTGAAGTCGTTGGGATATGAGGTGACGGTGATTAATTATGAATCGGACCTGGCCCAATGGATTCCGGAGCTGAAAGCTTCCGATCTGGTCTTCCTGGCGCTCCACGGCGGCGACGGTGAAAGCGGACAGGTGCAGGCCTTCCTTGAAATTCTGG
>JAADFQ010000056.1 GCA_013152835.1 FCB group bacterium | reverse complement strand
TTACCGGTGAATCTCCCGAAGCCTGGATTCCGTTCTGAACCAGGTTGACAATCACCTGCTTGAGTTGAATCCGGTCGGCCAGGAGGGTAAAAGCCCGGTCCTCGAAGTTAAACCTGATTTCGGCAGATGTCCGGTACGGTTCCAGAATATCCTGTAAGAAGTGATGAATATCCAGGGGGCGAAGCTCCGCTTCCGGGAGACGGGCAAACTGGGAGAATTCACCGGCCAACGTTTGTAAATTGGTCACTTCCTCCCTGATTACGCTCAGAACTCGTTCCAGGATATCCTGAATCTGGTCCGATCCCTCCCGGTATTTGGCTTCCAGGCGATCCAGCGACAGGCGAATGGGCGTGAGTGGATTTTTAATTTCATGGGCCATAACCCGGGCCATCTCCCTCCCGCCAGGCCAGTTCTTTTTCCGCCCGGACCAGTTTATTCCGGCTGGATTCCAATTCGGATACCATGTGGTTAAAGGAAACAATGAGGTCATTGAGTGGTGAAAACCGGTTTTCCTGAACCTGAATTGACCAGTCACCGGCCGCCAGAGAAACCGCCGCATCCTGAAGCCGCTTCAGGGGGCGACTGATGAGATTAAAGCTGAGGAAAAACAGGATCAGGGCCGACAGGGTGAGAAAAATGAAAATGAAATAGGAATAGAGTTCAATCTCCCGCCGAAATAAATCCCGGGCCAACCCTACCTGGTGTTCCGTCTCCAACAACGCTTCCACATCTTCGCGAAAGGCGTCCTGAACTTCGGCGGGAAGATGTTGACCGTACCGGGCGTGCAGATCGGCAATTTGCGTTTCGATTTCCAGGGCTTCCACCCCGGCATTGAAGGATGTGAGGTTTTCTAAAAAATAGTTCCGGAAAAATAATACGGCATTGATCACCAGAAACAGTACCAGCAGAACAATCTGAACGCGAAAACTGGGAATGAACCGTTTCATTGGGTCAATAAATCCCGGGTGAAAGGTCGGGAAGTCCCCTCCGGTTTAATCCCATTCCAGTAAACCAATAAATTCAAAGGGTCTTCTTTTCCCATGACCTGCACTTTATCCAACCAGGCGGTCACGGAAACCAGATACCGTGAATTTGGTTTCAAATCATCAAAACGGACCAAAGGTAAGTCGCCAATCCGGGTCCAGCGTAGCTTGGCTTCATTCAGGCTCAGCTCCCGTTCTGAACGCGAATTCCGGGAATCCTGAACCTGATAGGAATGGTCCAACAGAGAATAGGTCAGCGTTTTGGTCAACGATCGTGTTTCCACGGCTCGAAGAGGTGAATCCTGATTGATCAGTTGAATTCGATAATGGAGCTTTACCTCCATTCCGGAGGATAATATCTGGTCGAAGTCCGGGGAAAATGAATCCAGAATCTGCACCGAAACCGTTACCATCGAGCCTCGTGCGTTGATCTGAACCTCACTCATCCGCGGGGAAACACCGGTAACGGATGAATAGAAAAGAGTTCCCAGCGCAATCACGGTGGAAATAGTTTTGTTGAAAAGAACCGAAAACAGATTGGGTTCCATGAGGGAATTTAGGTTTAATTCATTAGAGGGAAAGAAAAGTTAAATAAATCCCCGGCCGGGACGGACCCGAACCGGGGATTCGTGGAGGGTAAACTTAATAACCGAACCAAAGACCGACGGAATAGGACAAACTGTTGAATAACTCAGGATTTCCGTCATCGATGGAGAAGTCAAAATTTGCTTCTTTCCAGCTATTCTCTTTCGCATAGGTTCCCATGTATCCCACATTGGCATCAATCCCAAACCAGTCGGTAATCCGGACCAGGACACCGATAGAAGGCTGGTACACAAAATAGTCTTTCTGATATTTAAAGGATTCACTGTTGATATTGTTTTCAATATCACTGTTCCAACTAAATCCACCGTCAGTTGAAGAAACGGTTATGGAAGTGGAGCCACCCCCCAGGAGGAGGCCTAAATCCAGAACCAGTTTTTTCGTAAACAGAGCTTTTTTCTTGTGGATCATGACGCCGCCATACCCTGATTCCAGTAAGTACCGTTTATATCCGGTTCCGGCACTTTTCTGGATTTGTTGGTCAGCCGTGAAACCGGCGCCGCCGCCGCCGATGAAGAGACCGTGTCCCACATTGCCCATTCCATAGCCACCGTAGAATGTGACCGGTTTTCCGGTGAGGGCATCGAATCCATTTGCCACTAGAAGTTTACTGACTTCCGGAAAATCAAAATCCACAGAAACAAATAGAGGGCCGCCACCGCCATATCCCGGCGATATACGTGATTTCTCCGTAATCATTTTTCCGTCCTTATAAATTCTTGTTTTGGGTGCTCGTGGACTAAAGGTCAATGATCGTTCAATAATGTTTTCATTACGGAAAATGGTCAGGGCTACCGTATCGCCAAATTTTTTGGAGTCCCGAAGCGAAAGCAGGTGATCTTCATAGCGGACTTTTTCGCCATCAAACTCCATGATAATATCGCCCTTAACGATACCGGCCCGATCCGCATTGCCTCCGTTGACAACACCGGAAACCAGAACACCATAATTATAGGGATAATGACGTTCATAGGCTTCCTCAAAATCAAGGTTTTCCAAATACAACCCGAATTGGAGGTTTTCCCGGGAATCATCATTCAGATTCATGTTTATACTGGTATTCTCTAAATCCTGAAAAGCATTTTCTAATTGACTCTGAACTTCCTCCTGGGCTTGTTGCAACTGGGTGTGCAATTCCAGGGTATCGACCTGAGCAACCAATAGCATCGGTGACCAGATGAATCCGGCCAGGACACTGCCTAATAAAATGGAACGCTGTTTCTTCATGATGAACTCCTGTTTTTTTGAAACTCTGGTAAACCCTAAACAAAAACCGGACCGGAGAATGAATAATGGACTAATTACCGGTATTACAATAGATACAGGATCAGGTTTTTACAAAAGGAGGTTGGAATACCATATCGAAATGATATAACCAGATAATTTAGATATGCGGAAAAGGCAGACGAAGACCGGCTTTAGTATATACTTTTTCCGTTTCACGTGCTTGCGAATACCCGTTCATCACGGCATGCCCCCGGAGAATCAGCGGATCGGATTCGGTCCGAATATCCAGGAACGGCAGGATTTTACTTCCCACGGCCACAAATGCCGTATGCTCCGGCAGGTAATACAAGGATTGGGGTCGCGTGTCCGTCAAGGCCGTCCAGTGGCGGCGGATACAAAAATGATCATTCGCGGCATCTCCGATTCGGACGGTGGGAGCTTGGGAATCCAAAAGATATCCGCCATAATGGGGAAGAAGGACGGTAAGAATTATCCACGCACTGTCGCGATATTCATTTGCATACCAGATCCGCGCATCCCGAGGCAGGTTCAGGGTCCGTTTCAGGGCATAACAATTGACCAGACAATTATAATGACTCAGGCGGATAGTATGATCGCCCACAACTTGCCAGACCGCATCGGTTTCCGGAAGCGGCTTGACGTGGGGAATGTTCATCGCCTTGTCTGAAGAGAGATTTAGGATATCCCCGGAACTAATAATCACGCAAGTTGATGCTTTATCCGATTCTCCCAGGACCAGAATACCGCCTTGTGTCCAGATGGCAAAAGCCAGGGCCATGTCATCGGGAAAAGGAATATTCTCCAGGGCCACCGGGGTTCCCTGCCGTACACCTTTCGTGTGAATAAGTCGCCGGAATTGTTGCACACGTTCATCAAACGCCCGGATGGTCAACGGTGGATGATCCAAAATAAGCTGATCCTGATCTTTAATCATCCGCCCTTCCAAAAGCGAGCCCAGATTGGGAAAGGGGACCATGTATTCTTCCGGGGTAACATTCCCGAAGGTTTGACAGTGATACATCCAGTTGTCAGGAGTCATTGGCGCTCAATCTCAAAAGTGTCGGTAATACGGCAATAGCCGTTGGGTCCCGCTAATCGTCCAATGGGGCGGAGAGCCTGAATGTCAATACGGCCCTGGGAAAGCAACGCATCATCCACATGGAACAGGACGATCTCTCCCAGCACGACAAAACCGGAGCCCGGTTTTCCGTCCCCTACGGGAATGATCCGGTTCAGGACACATTCATACCGGACCCGGGCTTCCCGGACCAATGGCGCAGTGATTTTCCGGGCCGGTTCCGGAGTGAGTTTCGCCCGGGTAAATTCGTCCACATCGGGGGGATATTCGGTAGCGGTCTTGACCATTTGTTCCGCAAAATCTTCGCTTACGATATTGATTCCGAAGACGCCGGTTTCACGGATATTGTTCAAGGTATCTTTCGTGGCGCCATCGCCAGCGCGGATTGCCGGAGCAAATGCAATGGTGGGTGGACGGCTGCACACGCCCATAAAAAAGGAGAAGGGCGCCAGATTGGGAATATTGTCAGCCGATCGGGACGACACCCAGGCAATGGGCCGGGGTACAATGGACCCGATCAGGAGTTTGTAATTCGCCTTGAATGAACGGGTGCCGGGATCAATAATCATGGTCGGTTTCCAAAATTCATACTATGAAAACGGGGTGCTGAATGGCGATCAATGCCTAACTGTTTCCAAGGCGCGGATCAGCGCCTTATTTTCTTCCGGAAGACCGATGGATATGCGAATGCAATCGGGCCAACCGAACGGGGTCAAATGGCGCACAATGATGCCCTGTTCCAGCAGGTGACGAGTCATAGCACGGGCTGTTTCCCCAGACGGCCAGCGGGTGGTGATAAAATTGGCGGCGGACGGAAGATAAGTGATCCCCAGGGAATCAAAAGCGGCATTAAGAATGCTCATCCCTTCCCGGTTAAGGCGGAGCGTTTTTTCCAGGAAGGCATGGTCATCCAGGGCAGCAAAGGCCCCCACCTGGGCGGGGTAGGATGGTTCAAAGGGGACTTTCACTTTCAGTAAATTGTCAATCAATACGTCGTGAGCAAAGCCATAGCCGATGCGCAGT
Source organism: FCB group bacterium (assembly GCA_013152835.1). Classification (GTDB taxonomy): domain Bacteria; phylum Fidelibacterota; class Marinisomatia; order Marinisomatales; family J089; genus J089. The sequence continues at coordinate 2,298 of JAADFQ010000056.1, read as the reverse complement.
CCCGCCAATCCGTAGGCCTTGGAAAAAGTGCGCAAGGTAATGACGTTATCGTACCGGTAGGTCATGGAATCAGGATAATCCGTAAGATGGGCCGCGAATTCATAATAGGCCTCATCCAAAATGATCAGCACGCGCTCCGGTACGTGAGCATAAAAGGCATCGAATTCGTCCCGCCGGATGTAGGTTCCCATGGGATTGTCCGGATTGGCGATATAAATGATTTTGGTATGCTCATTGACCAGATCCGCCATCCGTTCCAGATCGTAACGATTGTCTTTCATGGGCACCCAGTGGACTTTCCGGCCGGAAGCGGTCGCCAGGACTTTGAACCCGATAAAGGAATCGGCGGCGGAAATCAATTCATCGTCGTCCAGTAAAAAGGTGCGCATGATGGTAGACATGATGCCTTCCGATCCGGCACCCAGGACCACGTTGTGCACCTGGACCTGAAACCGCTCCGCCAGTTTGGTGCGGAGGGAGAATCCGGAAGCGTCCGGATAACGATTTACGTGGGTGAGACTGCGCCGAATCGCTTCCAGGGCTCGGGGAGACGGTCCCAGGGAATTTTCATTGGACGCCAGTTTCAGCACTGCGGTAAGGCCCAATTCCCGCTGAACTTCCTCGACGGTTTTTCCCGGGACGTAATTTTTCAGGTTCTGAATGTAATCGGGAACTAATGCCATTTGAAGTCCGGTTGGTTGTAAAAATTTACGCCCGCCGGTCCCAGAGTTTAAACGGAATGATCAGAGTTTATAGCCTAAACTTTTGGACCAGGTTAACAAAATAATCCTCGTCTGACGGATTTTTGTATTTGAGAGGCAGGTATTTAGAAACCTGGTAGCCGGTTTCCATGAATGTTTTCAAGGTCAAGAACCCATTTTAACGGATTATTAATGATGTATTTCAGGACACGGTTCAATTCATCTTCGTTGCGAATAATATGTTCATAATAATTGCGTTGCCATATTTTAGACCCGGTGTGTTGCAGATTTGGTTGATCCGTTTTGTGGAAACGGTTTTGAATGCACCCACCAGATGGCCAATGGGTTTGTGTTTTTCCGTAGGGGCGGTTCGCGAACCGTCCCTATGATGGTCATTAATTACAATGATTCCGTGTAAATGGTTCGGCATAATCACCCATTGGTCCAATTCAACATAATCATATTGTTTTTCCAACCATTGCCAAGTATCCGCCACGATTTGTCCTGTATTGTTTAGCGCCATTTCATTATCCGCAATTTTCCCGAATAAATTTTCCCTGTTTTGGGTACAAAGGATTATAAAATAGGCCCCGGCCTGCGAATAATCATATCCTTTCAACCGGATGGATCGACAGTTTTTCATTCCTTCCCTCTGATTTCGGAGATTTCACCCGTCTTCCAGTTCGCTGAGAACATCCAGTCCGTGGGTTTTGGTTTTGACTTTTTCCCAGGTTCTTTCAATGCGACCGTTTTCATCGATTAAATAGGAAATCCGGAAAATTCCCTCATATTCCCGGCCGTAGAGCTTCTTTTTTCCCCAGGCTTCATAGGCCCGAAGGGTGGTTGTGGATTCATCGGATAATAAAGGGTACGGAAACTCATTTTTTTCGGCGAAATTTTTCTGTCGCCGGGGTGAATCCTTACTCATGCCCAGAATAACAACTCCCCGATCTTCGAAATTAGTGTATGCGTCCCGCAAACTGCGGCCTTCCGCCGTTCAGCCGGGGGTGCTGGCTTTGGGGAAAAACCAAAGCAGGACTTTTTGTCCCCGGAAGTCACTGAGTTTTACCAGGTTACCGTCCTGGTCCGGGAGTTCAAAATGGGGCGCTTGGGTTCCATTGGATAACATGATTCACTCCTTTTGGTTTACGTAGATTGACTTAATTTTTCCCAGGCTGCTAACCAGGAACGAGCCCAGGATGCATAGGTCCCCTGGCTAATTTGTGTGCGGATGTTCGCCATTAAGTGTAAATAAAAGGTGAGGTTGTGAAGGGTGGCCAGCCGGAGGCCCAGGACTTCGTTGGATTTCATCAGGTGGCGCAGATAGGCCCGGGAAAAACGTTGGCATAAGGGACAGGTGCACTCCGGGTCCACGGGACTAAAATCCTCCCGGTAGCGGGCATTCAAAATATTCAGTTTTCCACGGGACGTAAATAGCTGGCCATTCCGGGCATTCCGGGTGGGCATGACGCAATCGAACATATCCACGCCGCGCAGGACGGCCTCCACGAGATCGGTGGGCGTGCCCACGCCCATGAGGTAGCGAGGCTGTTCCCGGGGAAGGATGGGGTGTAAAAGCTCCAACATCTCCAGCATG
>JAADFQ010000055.1 GCA_013152835.1 FCB group bacterium | reverse complement strand
TAAAAAATGAGTTATAACGGAAATTACGCTGATACTTGGGATTGGTATAGGGCGCTACATCCAGAGACCAGACATGAAAGACCTCGGAATCGAAAATGGATTTGGGATTATGCTCAACGAAATCCACTAGCGATTTCACAAGAAATTGTGGTTCGGCGCAGGCCGTGTGAATAAAGATTCGATTCCCGCGGTGAATCCGGGAAAAAATCTGCGTTAGCGGTAGAAATTTTTCTGCCATTTGGGACCGGAAACGGTCCAGATTGGAAGGTATGTCACTGATTGGGTCCATGAACGGTAATTCCCCCGTGGATTTCTATAGAAAATCCTTCAAAATTAACGCTAAAAATTAGGCCGCATTGCCCGTAGACTACACGCGATTAATAATATATTTTAGGTAGGGGAAACTGGTGCGTGGTATGTTGGCAATGGTTCACAAACAGGGAGCCGCGGAGGATGTGCGGTGAGCAATTTACTCCGGACGATCCGGTATTGCTTACGCAGCCCGATAGACCGATGAATTCCGCTCACCGGTTCAAGATCTACTTTTTTGACTGATCAATTATCTGTTGTAAATTTTCGGTACCGAAGGCACGGATCCCGAGAATTTGGGACCGTGACCCGTCGTCCGGATAGAATATCACCCGCAAAAAACGATTGGACTTGATCCATGGGACAGGTACCGAAATCAATACACAGTGCGCCCTATTTGCTGATCGGCGGTGGCCGTTGTGCCCGCCATTTGCATCATTATTTTGATTTGTTATCGATTCCCCATGTGTGCTGGTCACGAAAGGAAAACCAACCGCTGGAAGCAAAATTACCTCAGGTTGATAAAGTTATGGTCTGTATATCCGATGCCGCGATACAACCTCTGATACAACGGTATCAAGCAGACTATCCGAATTTATTATGGATTCATTTTTCCGGCGCATTGTCCATTCCGGAGGCTGAATCCGCGCACCCGCTCATGACGTTTGCCGATAGGCTATATCCACCGGAAACATACCCGTCAATCTGGTTTGTCACCGAGCAGGGACGTTTGGCATTTCATGACTTGTTTCCTGAATTACCTAATCCGAATATTGCAATCCCACCAGCCCAAAAACCATATTACCATGCCTGGACGTCCCTGGCCGGTAACTTTACAACATTATTGTGGCAAGCCTATTCCGAGCGCATGGAAAATCAATTTTCGATTCCTGATCAAGCCCTGTCACTCTATTTACGCGCCATCACGGAAAATATCATTCAATCCGATCATCCGATGACCGGTCCCGTCGTGCGTGGGGATTGGGAGACCATCACAATGCACCAAAAGAGTCTGGACCAGGATGAATTTAAACCGGTCTACGAGGCTTTGGTATCCCTCTCAAAGACCCGGAGAGAATCAACCGATGCATAGTATTAACCTTTTTTTGAAACGGTACCGGGAGCATCAACCGCTGACCATGGTGACGTGCTATGATTATACGTCCGCCCGGATCGTCAATGCTACCGCAATGGATGCCGTATTGGTGGGCGACAGTGTCGCCATGGTGATGCATGGTTACGATACGACCATCAATGCCGATCTGGATATGATGGTCAGACACGTGGCAGCCGTCCGCCGGGGGATGCCGGATAAATTTCTGATTGCCGATATGCCCTTTTTAACCCACCGGCATAGTCGGGATAAGGTGCTGAATTCGGTGGACAAATTAATGAAAGCCGGCGCAGAAGCGATAAAAATCGAAGGTGCGCGCGGTCATGCGCCAATGATCCGTCACATTGTGGATTCAGGCGTACCGGTGATGGGTCATTTGGGATTGACGCCTCAATCGGTGCATGCGTTGGGCGGATATAAATTACAGGGTAGGAACCTTGAAACCAGACAGATCATCCTGAACGATGCCCGGGTGCTGGAAGAAGTCGGTTGTTTCAGTCTGGTCCTGGAAATGGTCCCGGCCCCCTTAGCGAAAGAAATCACGTCGATTCTAAACATACCTACCATCGGAATCGGTGCCGGTCCGGACACCTCCGGTCAGGTACTGGTTTTTCAGGATGTGCTGGGGATGAATAACGAATTCAATCCGAAATTTTTACGAACCTATCTGAACGGATTCGGATTAATCAGAGATGCCCTGAATCGGTTTGCGGAAGATGTTCGGAATCGGTCATTTCCCTCCGACAAGGAAAGTTTCACCTGATGGTTGTTGTTGATACCGTTGAAGCATGGAGATCTGTCCGTGAAAATAAATTGTCGGACGGCACGCTGGGATTTGTGCCGACGATGGGCGCGTTACATCCGGGGCACCTCTCTTTAGTGGCACGTTCAATACAGGAAAACGAATATACCGTTGTCAGCATCTTCCTTAACCCAACGCAATTCGACGATCCGGGTGATTTACAGTCTTATCCCCAAACCCTTGAACAGGATCGAAAGGTCTTACAAGAAATTGGTGCGGATGTTTTATTCCTCCCTGAATATGGACAACTATATCCGGATGATTATCGCTATAAAGTGGTTGAAACGAGCTTTTCCCACCGTTTATGCGGCGCGCAACGCCCGGGACATTTTGATGGTGTTCTGACGGTGGTGATGAAGCTTTTGAATATTATCCGGGCCGATAAGGCCTATTTTGGGGAAAAGGATTATCAGCAATATCAATTAGTCCGGGATATGGCCCGGGCTTTTTTCCTATCCACTGAAATCGTGGTCTGTCCCATTGTGCGGGAATCCGACGGGCTGGCGGCCAGCTCACGGAACCGGCGTTTGGGAGTAAAAGAGCGGGAAATCGCGACCCTTTTTTATCATGATTTGAATTCAGGTCAATCAGTGCCGGATACTATTCGTGATCTTGAGTCCCACGGATTTACCGTGGATTATGTGGAGGATATCGGTAATCGTCGCTACGGCGCTGTGGTCCTGGGCAAGGTACGTTTGATTGATAATGTGGTCTTGCCGGAACAATCAGAGGAGGCAAATTGATGTCGCGGGGAAAGATCCTGTTTATGATCACCGGTTCGATTGCCGCTTACAAGGCGGCAACGGTGATCTCCCGACTGGTGCAGGCCGGTTATGATGTTCAATCCGTTGTTAGCCGGAATGCGTTGAATTTTATCGGGACAGCCACTCTGGAGGGTTTAACCGGTCATCGGGTTCTGGGTGATCTCTATGAGCCGGGACAGATGATGAGCCATATTGATTTGGTGAAATGGGCCGATCTGACGATCATAGCGCCGGCCACGGCCAATGTCATAAACCAACTGGCACACGGCAATGGTCAACAATTGCATACCGCTCTGTTTCTGGCACATGATTGGTCAAAACCATTTATTCTGGCTCCGGCAATGAACACCAATATGTACCAACATCCGGCTACGCAGGCGTCTATCAAAACACTGTTAAAATGGGGGGTAACCGTGCTACCGACTGCGGAGGGTACCCTCGCCTGCGGCGACGAAGGGATCGGCAGAATGCTGGAACCGGATGATATAATTCGGGCGATCCTTAAAGAATTAGGCGGCAAAAGGAATCATGGCACAACTCAGCCGACTGTTTTGATTACGGCCGGAGGGACACGAGAAGCACTGGACGCAGTGCGATTTCTGGGGAATATCAGCACCGGGTATACCGGGGCAGCCTTGGCAGATTTTTTCACCCGTGCCGGATGGGAGGTTATCTATCTCCATGGACCCCAAGCGATACAACCCACTTTGCCCTGCAGTCGGGATTCATTTAGTTCCGTGACCGACCTGAGAGAGAAGTTATCGGGATATCTTACCAAAGAATCCTTGGCGGTTGTTATTCACCTGGCCGCGGTAAGTGACTTCAGTCCGAAGCTGCTCACGGCAAAAGGCAAACGGATCGGTATTGCCCCGGACCAAAAGTTGTCTTCAACGACCGAGGCCTTGGAGCTCCGGTTGGTCCCCACACCCAAGTTAGTAAATTCCATAAAAATGTCGGCCGCCAACCCGAATCTCAAACTGGTCGCCTTTAAATTAACGGCCGGAGCGGAACTATCCGAAGTAAAATCCGCCATTCGGGACTTGTTTCAACGCAGCCGGGCCGATGTGATTGTCACCAACGATATGAATGAGCGGATTCAGGACCGTCAACAGAAGTTTCAGCTTTTTACGACAACCCAACCGGAAGACGGAATCACCATAGACTCCGTATCCGGTTTGGGCCCTGCTTTAGAGACCATTTTATTTTCATCCGGAAAGGAAGATAGACGATGATTCTGACCTTAGATGTAGGGAATACAACCCTCTATGGAGGCATATTTGAGAATGACAGCTTAATCCTGGAATTTCGGAAAACAAGCAAGCTTCGTGGTTCCTCAGATGAAATGGGAATATTTTTACGCAGTGTTTTACGGGAAAACGGGATTCCTCCGGAGCACATTGAGGATGTTTCCATTTGTTCGGTAGTTCCGGATGTCGACCATACCATACGCAATGTCTTTTTCAAATATTTTCACCTGACACCGTTTGAACTGCAACCGGGTGTAAAGACCGGAATGCAAATTCGGTACGAGAATCCCTTGGAAGTTGGTGCGGACCGGATTGCCAACGCCATCGCCGCTACTCAACTTTACCCCGGGAAAAATATAATTGTAGTGGATTTTGGCACGGCTACAACATTTTGCGTTATTACCAAATCCCGGGAATATCTGGGTGGTATCATTGTTCCGGGAATGCAGATATCATTGGAAGCATTGGTTCAAAAGACGGCCAAACTGCATTCCGTGGAAATCGTGAAACGGAACCACATTCTGGGACGCACGACAACCGGAAGTATCCAATCCGGGTTGTATTATGGGCAAATCGGTACCGTCCGGGAGATCACACAACGCATTACGGACGAACTATTTCAAAAGGAAAAACCATTCATTGTTGGTACCGGTGGTTTTCATCGACTTTTTGCCGAAAGCGAACTATTTGATGCTCTGCATCCTGATCTTGTTTTACAAGGATTATATTACGCTTTGCGACTAAACCGCGCTACGGCGAAACATTCAGTAAAAGGACCAACCAACAAAAAATAAACGTAACCTGTAGTGCCAAATAAGACCAAGCCAACCGGGGCAGGATCTGAAGTAAATTATTATTTCGTTAAATTGCCTACTCCGGGTAAGTCGCCAATCACAAATGTCCGAATTGTAAATTATTCTGTCGCGGGTATCGTTTTAAATTCCAGGATAAACGTGGTTCCCACATCTTTTTCACTGGAGACGGTGATCGTCCCCTCGTTGAGATCCACGTAACGTTTGGCCAGGGATAACCCCAACCCGATCCCCTGGTACTTTTTTGTATACCCCTGACTTTCCTGTGAAAAGGTATCAAACACTTTTTCCAGATATTCGCGCCCCATTCCGATCCCTGTATCCCTAATCATCAATTGTGCCTTATGGCGATGGGATATGAGACGAATATCCACTCTTCCCTGATCAGTATATTTAATACCGTTTCCCACCAGGTTGGATACGGCCTGGTAAATGGAATATTGATCCGCATGAATATATAGTGGTTCTGCAGTTAACTGAATTCCGTATTTCAGACCTTTTCCCTCTGCCCGGGGACGGTGTTCCCGGTAAACTTCCTGAACCAAATTGTTGAGGTTTAAACTTATCCGTTTAATCTTAAACGTGCCGGCTTCTATCTGGGAAATATCCAGAATTTCATGGACCGTATTCATCAGTCGTTCGCTACTCGTTTCAATGATGCTGAAATGCCCGCTCTGTTCTTCCGTAAGATGGTTACCAAATTCCTTTTTCAGAATCTGGATAAAACCCATGATTGAGTTTAAAGGGGTGCGAATTTCATGGGACATATTGGCCAAAAACAATGTTTTTACCATCTCGGATTGTTCGGCGGATTCTTTCGCCAGACGTAATTCTTTATTTAACCGCATCAGATCTTTCACATACAGCGCACCAACAAATTCGCGGCGGAAGAAAAATGCGGTCAGGATTGATGCCAGTTCACAGATGATTAATAATAATACTTCATTTCCCAAATTTTCATTCACAAATGGAATACCCAGTAAAAGGATTGAAGTAATCAGGTTCAGGACATATTGTTCCTTCCAGAATCGATTATAAAAAAACGTAATGAAAAAGATCGCCATGAGATTGGCAATGAAAACAGTATTGTGGGCCGATCCTCCCGTGGTGGCAAACCAGTACAAATAGATGCCAATAAACAGAATACCGGGTAAAAGGAGTATGAAATAAACTCCATCACCCAGACGTTTGAAGTCTTTAATTTTCCAAATACTCAATCCGTAAAGGTTCAATGACAATACAATTATAATAAGAATCCGAAAGCGGGAAAAAATGTACCCCTTGTCAAACAATAGAAAATCAAACGGGATCAGCAGCGCCATGAAAACAATGGCCAGAATAGAAAAATACTTTGCATAACTCAGCTTGTTTTCACGAAGCCAGATACGATACAGGCTGACAAGGTTTTGCCGGTCTGCAGAGGTTTGGAAATATTTTTGTTCGTTCAAGAGATTAGCTGTAGGCGAGAGGGATTAGATATGAAATTATACAGGAAAAAAATGATAAACAAAAAGTTAGGTTGAAATACGGAATAAATTTGCGAATCAGATCACAAATTCAAACGATTGACAATTCCTGATATCCGGGCTCTAAACCAAAGCTGATTCCGTGCCTGTTCTCCGGATATCAGGCCGGAGGGACCGGGCTGTAGATGCCGGATTATTGGAGGGATTGATGACGGAAGAGTCAATAATCTGATGTCAAAGGTCAGAAAAGTTGAATTGTGAAGTCAATACATGGGTAACGCTGTTAGGGCAAGATGGTACCTGAGAAAGTGCGCCCATGAGGGCGACATCCCCCCGATTCATCC
>JAADFQ010000054.1 GCA_013152835.1 FCB group bacterium | reverse complement strand
CCAGATCATCATAAATGTTTTGACAATGGACTGATTCAGTGTAATTTACTTCTCAGATATTTGTATCCGCGCGAAGATTTTTTCTGTAGGACAAATTTCCCCAACACCAGAATTATGTAAGGAACCCACTCGATGGATCTCAAAGAACTACAGGGTCTTAATATTAAGGCGCTGTCCCAGATTGCCCGTGATTTGGAAATTCAGGGCTTTTCCGGATTAAATAAACAGGAATTAATTGTCAAGATTCTGCAGGGGCAGGCCGATAAAAACGGCACCCTGTATGCCGAAGGGGTCATTGAAGTTTTGTCCGACGGGTACGGCTTTCTGCGCAGTCCCGATTTCAACTATATGCCCGGTCCGGACGACATTTACGTGAGTCCTTCCCAGATCAAGCGCTTTGGATTACGGACCGGTCATCAGATCAGCGGTCAGATTCGGCCGCCCAAGGCCAAGGAACGGTTCTATGCTCTTTTGAAACTGGATATGGTCAATGAACGTCCTCCGGAAGAAATCAAAAACAGCATTCTCTTTGATAATTTTACGCCCATGTTCCCCACGGAACGGTTTGTCCTGGAGACGGATCCCAAGAATTTATCCATGCGCATCATGGATCTGATTGCCCCCATCGGGAAGGGTCAGCGGGGCCTGATTGTGGCCCAGCCCAAAACGGGGAAAACCATTCTTCTGCAGCAGTTGGCCAATGCCATTCGGACCAACCATCCCAAGACCCGGATGCTGATTCTTTTGATTGATGAACGTCCGGAAGAAGTGACCGATTTCAAACAGAATGTGGACGCAGAAGTGGTCAGCTCCACCTTTGATGAGGCGCCGGAACGTCACGTTTCGGTGGCCGATATGGTCCTTCAAAAAGCCAGAAGAATGGTCGAATTCGGAGAGGATGTCGTGATTCTGCTGGACAGCATTACCCGTTTGGCGCGGGCGCATAATGCGGTCATCCCTCACAGCGGAAAAATCCTGTCCGGCGGTGTCGATTCCAACGCCCTGAAAAAACCGAAACAATTCTTCGGCGCCGCGCGTAATACGGAAGAGGGGGGCAGTTTGTCGATCATCGCAACGGCCCTCGTAGATACAGGCAGCCGAATGGATGACGTTATCTTTGAAGAATTCAAAGGTACCGGAAACATGGAATTGGTTCTCGATCGTCGTCTCAGCGATCGCAGAATTTTCCCTTCGTTTGATCTCGTCAAGTCCGGAACTCGTAAGGAAGAACTTCTGCTGACTAAAAAAGTCCTCAGTCGGATGTGGATTTTGCGGAAGCTTTTAAACGAGATGAATACCATTGAAGGCATGGAATTCATGCGGGATAAAATGATCCGAACCAAAGGGAACGAAGAATTTCTGGACACAATGAGCCAATAGAAGTAATTTATCCATAGGTGTAACTAACATTTGTTATAGGTGAGGTTTAGAAATGGAACATGAAAAGGAACAGGAACAGGTAAAACTGTACCCGCCGGTGAAATCAATCACGGTCCGGGTCATCACTGATAAACCGGTAAAAAAGACGCCCTATCAGGTTAAAGGCGTCCTCATGCGGCTATTTCCCGATGAGGAAATCGTGCCCATGCTGGACGGACGCTACCGCGATCGGTTTCTCTATCCCCGGGTACAGATTAAAATCTTAAACGAACAAATCTATATGGTCGGCGTGGGCGAAGGTGTGGCGGCGATTTCCGCCATTTCCCGCAAAATGGAAATTCTCGATTTCGGGAATATCACCTTTCAGGTCCTGGATGTGGATGTGGAAGAAAGCGACAACCACCTGCATCCCACCAACCGGTTGATCCGCTACCGCTTCATTACCCCCTGGGTGGCCCTCAATCAAATGACGGGCAGCCGCTACCGGTTTTTAAATAACCCCGAACGGGTTAGTTTTTTAAACCGGCTGCTGGGTCAGAACATCGTCTTTATTGCCCGGGAAATGGGCATGGATCTGACCGAAAAAATCTATACAAAAGTCTCCTTATCCACGCTCTTTCCCAAACCGGTGGATGAAAATGCCTGGGGCGCCTTTTTCGGCGAATTCCGGACCAATTTCATTCTGCCCAATTACCTGGGCGTAGGCAACGGTATCACCCGCGGCTACGGTGCCATTTACGGACTGTTTAATCCCGATATGTTCAGCTTTGATGAATCGGTTTTGAAAGCCGGCGCCGAAAAAGAAGAACCGGAGGAAATTTCCGAAGAACTTACGGCCGAAACCACCGAAGGAATGGATGCGGTGGAAGCGGATGAAGTGCCCAAGCCCCGGCGGGAAACCCGGACGGGACCCGTCCCCCGGGGACGACGGACGGTTCGCCGCCGCAGCGGCTTCAAGAACTTCAACGCCCCCCGTGGAGCCTTCCCCGAAGAACACAGCCGATTCAGTAAGGATGTGGACTGGGAAAAGGGCGACCCGGCGAGCGAGGATCCGGCCGATGACGACGCCAAATTCAACAGTCCCGAATACCACCGCAAACGGCATGACCTTTGAATCCCGTCGCCCCGTACCGGTTCGCGTCCCGCGTAGCTAAAATACAGCCCTCTTTAACCCTGGAAATGGCCACCCGGGCCACCGAACTCAAGGAGCAGGGCGAAGACGTGATTAATTTCAGCGTCGGCGAACCGGATTTCAACACACCGACCCATATCCGCGAAGCCGGGAAAGCGGCCATCGATGACGGCTACACGAAATATACGGCCGGGGCGGGTATGCTGGAGTTGCGTCAGGCCATCTGTACCAAGCTGGCGCGCGATAACAACCTCACGTATACTCCCGACCAGATCCTGGTATCCAACGGGGAAAAGCAAAGCCTGCACACCGCCTGCCAGGCCCTCTTTGAGGCCGGCGATGAAGTCCTGATCTTTACCCCCTACTGGGTCTCTTTTCCGGAATTTATCCGCCTGACCGATGCGGAACCGGTGCTCATTAATACCGTGCCCGAGCGACAATTTGAACCGGACTGGGACGATCTCAAGCGAAAGCTTACCCCCCGGACCCGGGGCATAATCACCAATTCGCCCTCCAATCCCACCGGCGGCATCTGGTCGGAAGCCGCCAACCGGAAAATCCTGGAATTCGCCCGGCAGCACGACCTGGTGATCCTGGCCGACGAATGTTATGAACAACTGGTGTACAGCGGTCGTTTTACCAGCCTGGAAGCGCTGAATACGGCGTCCGTTCCCGTCCTGACCCTGATGAGTTTATCCAAAACCTACGCCATGACCGGCTGGCGAATCGGGTATGCCGCCGGCCACCGGGATTTGATCCGGGCCATGTCTAAAATTCAGGGCCAAGCCACCTCCTGCGCCAACGCCATCGGACAGAAGGCGGCCGTCACCGCCCTGATTGGCGACCAGACACCGGTCCATACCATGCGGGAAACCTTTCGCCAACGACGCGATCTCATGATCGCCCGGCTGCGGCAAATCCCCAAAATCACCTGCGTGGAACCCCAGGGTGCCTTCTACGCCTTTCCCGATTTTTCCGCCTACCTGGGAAAGCGGGTCGGGACGAAATTAATTAAGGATTCGTTTGATTTATCTCAGTATATTCTTGACTCGGCAAAGGTAGTTACAGTTCCCGGTGACGGCTTTGGCGCCCCGGGACATATCCGGTTCTCGTTTGCCACCGATTTACACACCATCGAAACCGGGATCCGGCGCGTTGCCGAGGCCGTAAAAAACGTAGTCTAATCAGGAGTTGGAAATGAAAAAAGGTATTCATCCCGACTATCATCCCGTCGTTTATGTGGATATTTCATCGGGCGATGAAATCGTCACCCGGTCCACCCAGACCAGTGATAAAATCCGCACCATCGACGGTGTGAAGCATTTTGAAATCCACTGCGATATCACCTCGTTTACCCACCCCTTTTATACCGGGAAACAAAAACTGGTGGATACCGCCGGACGGATTGATAAATTCCGGAGAAAATACAATCGACCCGCCGCGAAGTAGCCGGCGAAAACAGTTTCTGGCTTTCCGCAGGATGTTTATCTTCCGGAAAGCCTTTTTATATCAATGAAAAAGATGTTGCTGCTGCTCATCGGCAAACCGTCCATTCTGGTGGGCGGACAGGCCGTTATTGAAGGCGTGATGATGCGCGTTCCGGGCGCCTATGCCACCGCGGTGCGCGATCCGGACGGTGTAATTCAGATTCAGCAGGCCCCCTTCACCTCCCGCATCGAATCGTCAGCCCTCTGGAAACTACCGGTTCTGCGCGGCATCATGTCCCTGTACGAAGCCTTGCGAATGGGCCTGAAAACACTCCAGTGGTCGGCCGATATCGCCCTGCCGGAGGAGGCCGCTGACACCGGGTTGAAAGCCCGGCTGGCCAATGCGGCGGCCACCCTGTTCGCCGTGGGCCTGGCCTTCACCCTGTTCATGCTGGCGCCCTACTGGATCGCCACCCGCCTGCTCCATCTGAGCCGGGAAGCGTTTTGGTTCAATGTGGCGGCGGGGAGCTTACGGATTCTCTTTTTTTTAGTTTATCTGAAATTGATTTCCCTCCTGAAGGATGTTAAGCGCTTGTTCCGCTACCACGGCGCCGAACACAAGGTGGTCTTTAATTTTGAATCCGGAAAGACGGTCACCGTCCGGGAGGCCCAGTCCTTTTCGACCCATCATCCCCGCTGCGGAACGTCGTTCATTTTTATCGTACTGTTAACTTCCATTCTTTTTTTCGCCCTGATTGATGCGGGAATCATTGCCTTCACGGGCGAACTCTCCCTGGGACAGCGACTGCTGGTTCACCTGCCTTTAATTCCGCTCGTGGCCGGACTGTCCTATGAAATTATTAAACGCACCGCCCGTCCCGACGCGGGTCTTTTCCTGCGGAGTCTCCGGGCCCCCGGGCTCTGGCTGCAACGCATCACCACCCAGCCGCCGGAAGACGACATGGTGGAGGTGGCCATCACGGCCCTGAAAGCGGCCTTCGGAGACCGCTATGAAGCCATGGAAGGGAAAACCTATATCGCCGAGGCGATCGGATGATTGATAAGGCCCAAACCGTGGTGGAGCGCTACCGCGAGCTGGGCCGGCAGATGGCCGATCCGGCCATTGCCGCCGACCAGAACCGGGTGGTGGGGATCGCCAAAGAACATCGCCGGCTGGAACCGCTGGCCCGCCAGTGCCAGAACTACCTGAAACTCTGTAAACAAATTGAAGAGGACAAACAGGTTTTAAGCGGTACGGATGCGGAATTGAAGGATTTGGTCAAAGAGGAACTTCCGGAACTGGAAGACCGGCGGGTGCAACTGGAAGACAAATTAAAAATGCTCATGCTGCCCCGGGATCCCAATGACGACCGCAACACGATTGTGGAAATCCGCGCCGGGACCGGCGGCGATGAGGCCGCCCTGTTTGCGGCCGATCTCTACCGGATGTATCTGCGTTATTCCGAACGGCGCCGCTGGAAAACGGACGTATTGGAACTCAATGAGACCGGAATCGGCGGTTTTAAGGCGATTACCTTTTCCGTGGAAGGGGAAGGAGCCTTCGGCCGGCTGAAATATGAAAGCGGCGTGCACCGCGTGCAGCGCGTTCCCAAGACGGAAGCGGGGGGCCGTTTGCACACTTCGGCGGCCACCGTGGCCGTGCTTCCGGAAGCCGAGGAAGCGGACATCACCGTCATTGACAGTGATTTAAAAATCGATACCTACCGGGCCTCCGGGCACGGCGGGCAGCACGTCAATAAAACCGACTCGGCCATCCGCATCACCCACCTGCCCAGCGGACTGGTGGTCACCTGTCAGGATGAATCGTCCCAGCATAAGAATCGCGCCGCGGCCATGAAAGTCCTCCGCGCCCGGCTGCTTTCCATGGAACAGGAACGGTTGTCCCGGGAACGGGCCGAAACCCGGAAATCCCTGGTGTCCACCGGGGATCGATCGGCCAAAATCCGCACCTATAATTTTCCCCAGTCGCGGGTGACCGATCATCGCATCAATTTTACCTCCCACCGGCTGGAAGCCATTTTAGACGGCGATCTGGAGGAGATGATCGAACATCTCCGGCTGGCCGAACAACAGGCGCAATTACAGGGGTAACCGGATGGGAGACGCCGGGAAACCCGGACCGCTCTGGACCATCGTGGAATTGATCCGCTGGGGGGAAACCTACTTTAAAGAGCAGGGCTTTTCCGCACCGCGCCTGGAAATCGAATATTTATTAACCGCCCTGTTGGGATATCAGCGGGTCGAACTCTACCTGAATTTCGATCAGCCGGTAACACCGGCCCAGCGGGCCATTTTAAAGACCTGGATCCGGCGCCGGCGGCAGCATGAACCGCTCCAGTACATTACCGGCCAGACGGAATTTTACGGCCGGTCTTTTCAGGTGGAGGCGCCGGTCTTTATTCCCCGCCCGGAAACGGAACGCCTGGTGGCTCAGGCCTTAAGCCGGCTGAAAACCAAAACGGCTCCCGCGATTTTAGAGGTCGGCACCGGTTCCGGATGTATCGCCAGTACCCTGGCTTTAGAAATACCGGATGCCCGGGTCACGGCCATCGACCGGAACGAAAAAGCCCTCGCCCTGGCACGGAAGAATGCCCGCACCCTGGGGGCCACCGTCAGATGGGTCCCTTCCGATTTTTCCGCCTACCACCCCCAAAAAAACTTTGATTTGGTACTGTCCAATCCACCCTATGTGACCGCCGTCGAGTACCGCCGTCTATCGCCGGAAGTGCGTGACTTTGAAGCCGCGGAGGCCCTGACCGACGATGCCGACGGACTGACCCTGACCCGGGAGCTGGCCCTGCGGGGCCGGGAATTGCTTAAACCCGACGGCTGGCTGATGCTGGAAGTGGGACTTCCGCCGCAACCGGACCACGCCCGGGAATTATTGGTCTCTTCCGGCTACGCTCAGGTGGAACTGAGTAACGATTACAACGGCGATAAGCGCGTCCTTACGGCCCGATGCAACTGAAGGTCCTTGCGGCGTACGGGGCCCTGCTGCGGCCCCTGAATTTATTGACCGGCGCCTTCGCCGTCTGGGTGTCGGCCCAACTAGTGGCCCGACCCGTGCCGCTGTCGGTGATGAGCCTGACGCTGGCCGTGGTGCTGTGCTTCAATGCCGGAGCCAACGCCTTAAATGATTACTGGGACGTGGACATCGACCGCATCAACCGACCCGAGCGACCCCTAAGCCGGGGACTGGTTTCCCGCCGGGGAGCCCGGGGGACGGGAATCCTCCTGCTCCTTTTGGGCAGCCTGGCGGCCGTAAACCTGCCGCCGGTGGCGATTTGGCTTTCCCTGGGTCTGGCCCTGCCGCTGATGGTCCTGTACACACCCCTCTTTAAGGGTCGTCCCCTGATCGGAAACGTGGTGATCGCCTTTATTCTGGGGCTGACCTTCCTGTTTTCCGGGGCCGCCTTTCAACAGCTGGACGTAGTAACAATCCCTGCCGCCCTGGCCTTTGGTTTAACGCTGGTCCGGGAGCTGGTCAAGGATATGGCCGATGTAACCGGCGACCGGAAGGTGGGCGTTAAAACCTACCCCGTGGTGGCCGGGCTGACCCGGGCGGGCCGTCTGGCGGCCGGGCTGTCGGGCCTGGTGGGCCTGGGCGCCCTGGGACCGCTGGCCGGGGACGTCTATGGCTGGGGCTACGGTCTGGTCGTGATTCCCGGCGTTTGCCTGCCCCTGGTGTACATCCTGATCCGCCTGCTTCAAAAACCCACGATTCCCGAAGCGGTTCAAGCGGCGCGCATTCTGAAATTCAGTACCATTGCCGGCGTGCTGGCCATTTACCTGGGAGCGGTTTATTAACTGCCGTTAGCGGCCCTTTCCCCCGGGATTTTCCTTCCCGGTTCACCGGTGTTTTTCAGGCGCCGGGAAGTCTCCCGGCTTTATTTTCCGGGAAGCAAAGGCATTCCTTCCCATCATAATCTATAATAAATTTACCGGATGCCGACTTCTCAAAAAGACTGGATCACAGGCGCTTCTCCCGAAGCAACCCCTTCGATTAATGGTCTGACCATTGATGAATTAAACCGGTACCTCCCGGCCTTGCAGCAGGCGGCGGACCTCCGGAACGCGGAGCTGGAATTACGGGAAGGCGTATTTCAGGCCGATGCCCTTTCCGGACTTTCCGGGCTGCCGGAGGAAAAAATTGACCTGCTCATTGTTCAGCCCCCGGAAAACCCGGTAGCGGCCTTAAATGAATCCCGGGCCGAAACCACCTGGCAAAAGCTCTATGAATGGCACCGGGGCTGGCTCCAGGCCTGTCGCCGGGTGCTCAAACCTTCCGGATTCCTGTTTCTGTTTTGCGACTGGCCCCAGTCCGGAATGTATCATTCCCTGTTGGTCAATTATTTTTTTATTCAAACCCGTATTACCTGGCGACGGCCCCGTTCCACAGAACCCTCCCCGGCGGGATTTCTGGTGAACCAGAGCGGTGATATCTGGGTCGGCACGCCTTCCCGGGTTCCGGGGGTTCCCTCCGGGGAGTCTCCGCCGGGAACCAATTTCTGGAGTGATGTGGTGGACTGGCATCTGGGGGCCGGGCCGGAAACGCCGAACCTGATTCCGGAACCGGTTCTGGAACGCATTCTGCACCTGAGCACCACCAAGCTGGGTTGGGTGGTGGACCCCTTCATGGGCGCCGGTCAAACCGGGATTGTGGCCAAGAAACTGGGCCGGCGATTCATCGGTTTTGAACAGGATCAGGACCAGTGCCTGTTAGCCATGAAACGCATCGATCAGGCCTAAGGGAGGATTTATGAGCCTTTATGATCAGATCAAAGAAGATATGTACCGCGCCATGAAAACCGGCGACAAGCTGCGCACGGCCACGCTGCGGAATGTGTTTTCCGCCTTGAAAAACAGGCGGATTGAAACCCGCCGGGACGTATCCGACGCCGAAGCACAGTCGGTGCTCCGCTCGCAGGTGAAACAGCGACAGGATTCCATTACCCAGTATCAACGGGGAAACCGCCCTGATCTGGTGGAAAAGGAAACCGCGGAACTCAAAATCATCCAGGAATACCTGCCCCAAATGATGAACGCCGAAGAGTTGCGTTCGCTGGTGGCGGAAGTTATTTCCGAGACCGGTGCTTCCTCCCCGGCCGACATGGGCCGGGTCATGCCCCGGGTGATGGCCGCCGGGAAGGGCCGGATCGACGGGAAGCTGGCCAGCCAATGGGTCCGGGAACTGCTAACCAAAACGTAACCATGCCGCTCTCCCTGATTGATTTATTAAGCCTTTTGCTGATGGCCGGAACCGGGTACCTGGGCTACCAGCGCGGTGCCCTGGCGGAACTCAGCCAGTTGGGCGCCTTGCTGCTGGCCTTGATTCTGAGCCTGTGGCTCAGCGGTCCTTTGGCCACGCTTATTATCCACCTGGTTCCCGGATTGAACCGCTGGGCCTTAGGACTCCTGTTCGCGCTGATTTTCGTCCTGTTCTACCTGGCGCTACGCCTGGCCTTTCGGGTGCTGGAATATTTAACCGCCGGCCCGATTCGCTGGTTCGATCGACTGGGGGGAGTGCTGGTGGGAGCGGTCAAGGGCGCCATCCTGATCGCCGCCGCCGCCCTGGTTCTGGAGCTGTTCTCCGGTCACCGCTGGATTCAGATTATTCGCCGGGAATCGGTGGTAGTGAATTCCCTGTACACGCTTCAATTGAAGGTGGTCAAAACCCTGCATCGGCAACTTCCGGTCCAACCGGAGTCCAAACCCGAGGGCCTGGAAATCTGATGGCCGTCGTTTCCCAGGAAACCATTGACCGGGTCCGGGACGCCGCCGACATTGTGGCCGTAATTACGCCCTATGTCAATTTGAAAAAGCAGGGCCAGAACTATGTGGGCCTGTGTCCCTTTCACGACGATTCGCACCCTTCCATGCACGTTTCCCAGCGCAAGCAGATTTTTAAATGTTTTGCCTGCGGGGTCGGCGGCAATGCAATTACCTTTTTGATGGAATATGAAAAAATCAGCTTCATCGAAGCGCTGAAACGGTTGGCCCGGCAGACGGGAATTCCCCTGGATTTAAAGGAATCACCGGAAAAAAAGGATGTTTTCACGGGACTCTACGACCTCCATGATTTTGCCGCCGATGTATACAGTACGCGGCTGTTTTCGGAAGCGGGGGCCGGGGCGCTGACCGGGTTGAAAGAGCGGGGTCTGGAGGAAGCCATGATAAAGGAATACCGCCTGGGGCTGGCGCCGGATTCCTGGGATTACCTGCTGAAGAAAGTCCGGAGCGGAAAATTCACTGACGATGTGATTCGCAAAAGCGGTCTGTTTACGAAAACGGAAAAAGGGGAATTCGACCGCTTCCGGAAGCGCATCATGTTTCCCATCTTCAACCTGTCGGGACGGGTGGTGGCCTTCGGGGGCCGGGCTTTGGATGACGATCCGGCCAAATATTTGAATTCCCCGGAAACACCGATTTATCACAAGAGCGAAATTTTTTACGGCCTGCACGCCACCCGCGACGCCATCCGCCGGCAGGATCAGGCAATCCTGGTCGAAGGATACATGGATTATCTGCAATTGGTTCAGGCCGGAATCCCCAATGTCATTGCCGTTTCCGGGACCGCCCTGGCCGAAAAACATGTGACCCAGCTAAGGAAATTTACTTCCCGGGTTATTGTGGCCTACGACGGCGATACGGCGGGGAAAAAGGCGGCCTTGCGCGCCGGATACCTCCTGCTGCAACAGGGCCTGGACCCCCGGATTCTGGAGATTCCCGGTGAACAGGATCCCGATGAGTGGGTCCGCACGGTGGGAAAAGAACCCTTTCTTGCGGCCGTCGCTCAGGCCCGGCCGTTGATTCAGTTTCACATGGACTTTACCGGTGCCAAAACCCTGAAAGGGGCCCCGCGCGCCGCCCTGATTCAGGATATTCTGGAAGATGTGGCCCGGATCCGCGACAGCATCCTGCGGGCCGAATTTATCCGTGAAATTGCCGAGGAGCTGGCCGTGGAGGAGCGGGAACTGGTGCAGCGCCTGGCCCAATTCCGCTCCCGGCGACGCCGGCCGCCGAATTCTGAGAAAACCGGAGCGGCACCCCAGGCGTTCACCGGCGTGGAGCAGGCCCAGGCCGATTTACTGCGGATTCTTACGGGAAACGATGCCGATGCCCGCCTGTGGGCGATAGAGCATATAAAAATTGATCAGTTCCCGGATCCCGTGTTTCGGGAAGCGGCGAAATACGCCTTAAAATCACCCGACCCGGCCGCCCTGGTGGATCAGTTTCAGGATCGGGAAAGTCGGGAAAAGGTCGCCGCCGTCTTAATCGGGATGACCGAATTTTCCGATCCTCAGCAGATGGTCAGGGATTGCCTGAGAATGCTGAACGTCCACCAATTAAGAGAGGCCATTACCACCCGCCGCTTGCAGATCAAACAATTGGAAAACGCCGGGAAAGACCCGGAAGCCCTGATTGTGGAAGTGGCCCAATTACAGCAGGAATTGCGATATGCCCAGAATCCATAGCCTGATGATTTTCCTGACCGGACTGGGCCTCCTTGTACCGGGGATGGCCCAGGAATTCCCGGCGGATTCCGCCCGCACCGGAGTCATCATCCAGTGCCCCCAGGAAGACCTTCCCATTTATGTGGATGGAACCCTGGTGGGGCACACCCCCCTGCCGGACGTAATTCTGTTAAATCCGGGCCAACACCAAATCGGGTTTTTCCCGACGCTGGCGGACAGTACCGATTCGGTCCGCACCGATCCCGGCCCGCTACCGGGAATGAAAACGGTCCGCGTAGAGCGGGGCTATATCCTTCCCGTACAACTGGATTACCGCACGCTGGTCCGGGACACCGACCTTCATAGACCGCTGCCGGCCGGGGGTCGCTGGATCGGAATTCTCCTGGTCTTTACGATGCTGGGAGTCACCTTCTGGGGCATCGGGTGAAAGCGGTCTACGGTATAACTGTGGCCGGAATTCTATTGCTGGCGGTTTCGGTAGCCCGGGATCGGCCGAAACCGGTTCGGAAAATCCCCCAGGTGATCCAGACCGGAACGCCGCGCGCGGTTCGCCTGGCGCCCAAATGGGATCCCGTTTCCGGACGGCTGCTGGGTTCCCTGGAACCGCTGGACCTGGAGACGGGACGGTATTTTCAGGGCCGGTTTGACGGGGAGGGACGCTTGTCGCGCGTGCGCTACCTGGATGAAGAACGGAAACCGGTGTATGAAATTCGGTTGAATCGGGGCGACCGGGGATTCTATCAGGACTATGTAATTACTTTTTATCAACGCGGTCGTTTGACCGACCTGTATCCGGATTTGATCGCGCCGGATCTGAGTACCTTCAAAAAAGGATGGCAATGTTCCGTGAAACTGAATACGGGGTATTTGCCAAAATCATTTGTCATGACGGATGCCCAGGGGATTCGCTATTATTTTTATTCCGTAACCTATCCCAAAACCAGCAATACGCCCGGCGAACGCTGGATTATTTCACAATATTTCCGCTCCGACTCCACCCGCGTCGGCAGCCGGGAACTAACCTATCGCAGCGGCGAAGGTCTGGTGGCCCTCACGGTGCGGGATGGCCAAAACCGGTTGCTTAGAAAAGAAAAATGGGAACGGGATTATTCCAGCCTGGAAACCTTCGTCACGGTGATGGATTCCACCGGCCGGGTGCTGGAACGCCGGATCATACCGGGCCTGGAATAAACGGTAACGCCCGCGGGAACCTGGGGGGAAATCGGGTTGTTCCGCCTCCCGGCTCGGATTGCCCACCTTTTAATGATAAAAAAAACCCCCCGGAAATCGGGGGGTTTTTTCTTTCGGGTTTTACAGATTAGAAGCGAACGCTAAGTCCCATATTGATATACCGGGGGGTACCGAAGAATACTTCCGCGTCATCCGCACTATGATCTTTCCCATTGCTGGTGTAGGCATTGTACTGACTGTTATCGCGGGCATCCTGGATATACACGGCATCCAGCGCATTGAAGACATGGGCAAACGCCTGCAGCCTGACACTACCGAGTTGAATCGGCAAATCATAATTGACGTGCAAATCCACCTTGGTATACCCGGGTGCCTTCCAGACCTGTTCCCGATCCGGGGTAGCCGTTGGATCGGCCGGATCATATTCGCGGGAATCGGGACTCCAGTCGGAGTAGTTGTTATCATAGATATTGGCCAGAGCCTGAACCCGTAAACCCTTAATCGGCGTCACGGTAGCGCCCAGCATGTAAGAGGTCTGGGGCATGTCACCCACGAACAGACCGTCCAGGGCATAGGCGTAATCCGTTTGGACCGGACCGCTGTCGGTATATTCCGTATAGGTTCCGTCCGCATCGCCTTCGAATTTCCAGTTCCCCAGACTGATTGCCGCATCCAGGCGCAGCATGGAAATTAACTGGGCCGATACTTCGACTTCGTATCCGGTATGTTTCTGATTCACGCCGGTAAGATAGATAATATCCGTATCACCGCTGGAGCCCTGTCCGGTGGTTACCGATTTGGTCAGGTTCCGGTCTTTCCAGTAGGTATTATAATAATTCAGCTTCGCCGCAATGGGACCAAAGTGGAAATTGGCGCCGCCTTCAAAACTGATGAAGCGTTCATTCGCCGGATTCTGGGCCACATAGCCGTCCAGATTAATGACATTATCCATAATCGGCGCTTTTTCCACCAAACCGGCATTGACAAAGAAGCTCATGTTCTGGGTTAAGTCGAACATGGCGCCACCTTTGTACTGCATGGCGGAAATGGGATCGGATTTTACGAGTTTATTCTCCACGGTAAAGTGATCCTGGTAGGAATATTTAATCGAGGACCAGCCGGCCATTCCATAGGCGGATAAGGGTCCGGCGGAAAGATTGCCTTGTCCATAGAAGCCAATCCAGTCCACGGTGGTTTCATTCCAATAGGCAATAATATCGCCCAGACCAACCCGTTTCCCGTCGGGAGCATTGTCATCGGCGAAATCAAGATAATAATCACCGCCCATGAGATCGCGGACTTCCCGGGCATGTTCGATACCGGCGGTCCGCCAATCGAGACCAAATTGCAGTCGCAATGCGTCACTCAGGTCGTAGTTTAGTTTGGAAATCAAGCCGATTGTGTTTTGACGGTTGATGCTGTTTCTTAAGATTCCTACCGACTGGTTGTTGCCTTCGCCATGCGTGCGCGGAAGAACCCGTTTATCTACATACACGGTATCGGCACTGCCGGAATTGTAATCAATCAGGGTATTCCAGTCCCGAACCCAGGGGGAACGGCCATAGTAGAATTTGTAATCGTCATCCCCGAGTTTTCCATCGGCATCCAGCGTGGGAATCCGGCCATAGGTTCCCGTTCCGCCACCGGATCCACCGGACCAGTACAGCACCGAGAACAGGGTCGTCTGATCATTAATCGTTAAATAATGGTTCAGATTCACCAGCGGTTTATGGAAATAATTTTCCCGTTCGTTGAGGTAGTTGGGATCGTGGCGATCGACCGTGCGGGCGCCATACATATACCAGTATTGTTTTCCTTTATAGGAAGATCGTACCGGGGCCCAGTTCTGGTTGAACAGGCGACCGAATTCGACGCCGTTGGTGGAACCGCTATCGCGGTATTTGCCATCTTCAGCAACGGCGGCTTCATCATAACCCTTAATTGATTTGGCAAACTTGGAATCATAGGCGCCGATATTCTGTTTATACAGGTTTTGACCATGCCGCTGCGGAGCGCCGATGGCATACAGTTCGAACCGGTTTTTCTTGTCCATCTGATAACTGGCACCAAAGTAGTAGGCCCAGGCATCGGTCCAGGTTTTATCAATGATACCTTCACCCGTTTTCCGGACAATGGTCGTGCTGAAAGCAAATTTATCGGCAATCAAACCGGTATTCAAATTCAGGGTGGTTTTCAGGAAACTGCCGTCGCCCAATTCCTGTTTGAATTTCCCGCCGGCTTTGGCGGCCGTCGGATCGGTAATAATATTCATGGTTCCGCCGATGGACGGGGTGGCCAGCGGCACGGAACTGAGACCGCGCTGCATCTGGATCGAAGAGGTGGCATCCCCGACGCCATCCCAGTTGGACCAGTACACCCAGCCGTTTTCCATATCATTCTGGGGCACACCGTTGATCATGACCGAAACATTGCGCTGGTTGAATCCGCGAACATTGATCCGCGCATCGCCGGCACCGCCGCCCTGCTGGGTGGCATATACGCTGGGGGTCGTATTTAAAACCATGGGAATATCTTGCGAACCTAAGCGAACTTCCATTTCTTCTTTGGAAATATTGGTGTAGGCCACCGGTGTTTTTTCACCGGATCGGGAAGCCAATACTTCCAGTGCACTCATTTGTAATGCGGAAGCGGTCAGAGCAAAGTTCACTGTGGTCGCGCCCTCCACGCTCACTGTGGTGCTCATGTCGCTGTAGCCGATCACCGAAGCGGTCACCGTATAGGTTCCGCCGGGGATATTGGCAATTGTGTAGGCACCGTTGGCATCGGCCGCGGCACCCAGCGTCGTTCCTTCGATGAAGACGTTGGCTCCGGCCAGCGCCGCACCGGTACTGACATCAGTAACCGTACCTGAGATTGACCCCTGCGCAAAAACCAGTGCAGGAAGAGCCAAAACCATCAGGCAGGATATGAATCGTTTCATATTACGCTCCTTGGATTTTGTTTGTAGGAATTGGACCGGGATGTCGGTATGCAGGCAGCCCGTAAATAGATAATGATTTGGATTGCATATTCAATGGATTTGAATGTGTGGTGATCCACGCTAAAAAGCGCATGAAATTCGGTAAATTGAGGCATTCCGACAAGGATATTTTTGTTAGAAATTGGTTAGCCCTTTCCGGAAAAATCCGGCTCCGGATTTTTCCTCCGCGCGGTTCCCTGAACGCGGTGCTTTCCAATTTGGAAATACCCGTTTTCCTGTCGGGACCGGAAGCCTATGATCCGGCCCCCGGTAGCGGGGGCTTTAGCGCCTGAATGCATTGCGGGGAATTGTTCCGGGGCGAGTTGACCAGCGTGGAAACGGGATAGACGTCCAGTTTTTCGGTGGGCCGTTGCAAAAGATGAAGCGCCTCGGCCGGCGGGATTCGCCGGATATCCAGCCAGTCTTTAAGCTGGGAAGCGGGCAGGATCACCGGCATCCGGTGATGAATAGAGGCAATTTCCGGTGGGGACGCGGTGGTGATTACCGTGTAGGTCCGGATCGGTTCACCTTCGGGGGAAATCCATAAATCCCACAGGCCGGCCAGGGTCAGCAACCGCCCTTCCGCCGAATGGAAATAATAGGGCTGCCGCCGGGAACCGCGGCGCTGCCATTCATAATATCCGTCGGCAATGACCACACAGCGGCGGGAATCCACCAGGGACCGGAAGGCCGGTTTTTCCAGCAGGGTTTCCGCCCGGGCATTGATCATGCGGGCCGCCCGGCTCCGATCCTTGGCCCAGCTTGGAATCAGTCCCCAATACAGGCGACGAACAATCCGGCGATCGGTCTGAATTAATACCGGTGATGCCTGGGTGGGAGCAATGTTATAGGAAGGCGTGTACGCTTCCGGTTCTTCCCATTCTTCCACGGCCAGTTCCTCAATAATGGACTGCATGTCCCGGGTCAGTGTTTTTCGTCCGCACATGAGAATCGAATTTACATGCCGTACCGGTATGCCGGTGAGCGGAAATGATCGTCAATCATCAATCCCGGAAATCAATATCCAATAAAGAATTCCGCGGATCGAAACGGTAGATGGTTATAATTTCGTTCTGAAATTTACCATGATTAAAGCCGTGAATCCCGATCAGCAACCCGCTACCTGGACACCAAAACCGTCCTCCACCTTTGATATTCCGGTCCATGAAATCCGTCGCGGTTATCGTTCGGATGTCTATTTCTGGCGCAGCAAGGTTGTCCTGGAAAAATCGGAAATGACCACGCCGGTCCTGATGCAGGTGTTCCAGAAACAAAACGCCATCATCTGCGGGATGGATGAAGCCCTGGCGGTGATTCAACTCTGTTCCGGATATTACCGGGAGCCGGAGCGGGCCTATACATTATTTGACGATTATATTCGGTTAAAGCAACATATTCGCGCGGTCTATTTCTCCGATCGCGAGGAATGGAAACGCGCCCGCCGGAAGCGGGTGGACCTGGAACAGCGCCTGGATGACCTGTGGGTGAAAACGGCCGCCGAGCTGGAAATACAATCCTTAAGGGACCGCGATCCGGTCCGGCCCTACGAAACCGTGCTGACCCTGGAAGGGCGACTCGCTTATTTCGTCCATCTGGAAACCATTTATTTAGGCGTCCTGGCCCGGCGGACGCGCATTGCCACCAATGTACATCAGGTCGTGCAGGCGGCCCATCAAAAGCCGGTCCTCTTTTTCCCGGCCCGTTTCGATCACTGGACCGTCCAGGGTGGCGATGGCTATGCCGCACGAATCGGCGGGGCCGCCCTGGTATCCACCGACGCCCAGGGAGCCTGGTGGGGGGCGGAAGGCGCCGGGACGACACCCCACGCCCTGATTGCCGCCTGTGCAGGCGATACGGTACAGGCCGCCCGCCTGTTTCATGAGCATTATCCCGCGGCCAACCTGATTGCCCTGGTGGATTTCCATAACGATTGCGTCCGCACCTCCCTCCAGGTGGCCCGGGCGCTGGGCGAAAAACTCTGGGGCGTTCGCCTGGATACATCGGCGGCGCTGATTGACAAATCGGTCACCAGCGATATGAGTGCCTACCCGCCCACCGGCGTGACCCCCCAGCTGGTGTTTAAGGTCCGGGAAGCCCTGGACCGGGAAGGCTATTCCGGCGTAAAAATCGTCGTTTCCGGCGGTTTCAACCGGGACCGGATCGCCGCCTTTGAACAGGATCAGGTTCCGGTGGACGCCTACGGTGTGGGCTCGGCCTTTTTAAAGGGTCAATTTGATTTCACGGCCGATGTGGTGCAGGTCCGGGGTCAGCCGATGGCCAAGACCGGACGCCGGTATAATCCCAATCCCAGGTTGATTCCTGTTCGGTTCGGATAACCGCTTGCCGCCCGGTAACCGTCCCGCCCGCCTGATTCTGGAAGACGGACGCATATTTTCGGGCTGGTCCCTGGGAAATCCGGACGATGCCCTGGGGGAACTCTGTTTTAACACCGGCCTCACCGGGTACCAGGAAATCCTCACCGATCCTTCCTACGCCGGACAAATCATCACCTTTACCGCCCCCCATATCGGGAATTACGGAACCAATGACGACGACCGGGAAGCGGAACGGATCCAGGCCGCCGGCCTGGTGATCCATTCCCTGTCGCCGCTGGCCTCCAATTGGCGCTCCCGGAGTTCCCTGGAGGAATACCTGAAGCGTCAACAGGTGACCGGAATCACCGGCGTGGACACCCGGGCCCTGACCCGCCACCTGCGCCAAAACGGCGCCCGGAACGGTTTTATTACCACCCGCGAAGCAACCGCCGCCGGCCTGATCAAAAAAGTTCGTGACTGGCCCGCCATGACGGGACGGGATCTGACCGCTCAGGTCACCTGTGCGACCCCCTGGGAATGGCCGGCTTCCGGAACCGAATCCTACCGGGTAGTGGTGCTGGATTTCGGAATCAAATGGAGCACCCTGAAAATTTTATCTTCCCGCGGTTGCCGGTTGACCCTGGTTCCCGCTACCACGTCGGCGGAAGACGTACTGGCCCGGTCACCGGACGGGGTGCTGCTCAGCAACGGGCCCGGTGATCCGGCGGCCTGTGACCAGGCAATCCGCACGGCAAAAAAGCTGTTGGGCCGGGTACCGATCCTGGGAATTTGCCTGGGTCACCAGATTCTGAACCTGGCTTCCGGCGCCAAAACCTTTAAACTGAAATTCGGTCACCGGGGAAGTAACCATCCCGTACAGAACCTGCGTTCCGGTCGCATTGAGATCACCAGTCAGAATCATGGTTTTGCGGTGGACGCCGAGCATCTCCCGCCGTCCCTGGAAATTACCCATCGTAACCTCAACGACAATACGGTGGAAGGGACCCGCTGGAAAGATGCGCCGGCTTTTTCGGTCCAGTACCATCCCGAAGGCGGTCCCGGGCCCTCCGATTCACGATACATCTTCGATGCCTTTCTAACACTCATGGACCGGTACCGGTAGATGCCCAAACGATCCGACCTGCAGGCTGTCCTGGTCCTGGGTGCGGGGCCGATTGTCATCGGGCAGGCCTGCGAATTCGACTATTCCGGAACCCAGGCCCTTCGGGCGCTCCGGGAAGAAGGCTGCCGGACCATTCTGGTAAATTCCAACCCGGCCACGATCATGACTGACCCGGAGCTGGCGGACCGCACCTACCTGGAACCGTTGACCGTAGAGGTCCTGGACGCAATCCTTGCCAAGGAAAAACCGGACGCCATTTTACCCACCGTCGGCGGACAGAATGCGCTCAACCTGGCCCTGGAACTGGAGCGGACAGGCGTGTTGGAAAAACACGGCGTTCCCCTCATCGGCGCACCCCTCGAAGCTATCCGGAAAGGGGAAGACCGGGAGGCCTTTAAGACGGCCATGGAAGCCGCCGGGATTCCCACGGCCCGCGGCGGACTGGTCCGGGATATCCCCCGGGCGGAAGTTCTTTTGGAAACGGTACCCTTTCCCCTGATTCTCCGGCCGTCCTTCACCCTGGGCGGAAGCGGCGGCAGTGTGGTCTATAACCGGGAAGATTTTCGACCCGCCGTGGAGCGGGCGCTCCGGGAAAGTCCGGTGCATCAGGTCCTGATTGAAGAATCCTTGCTGGGCTGGAAAGAATTTGAACTGGAAGTCATCCGGGACCGGGCCGACAATGCCATCGTGGTCTGTTCGATCGAAAATGTGGACCCCATGGGTGTGCATACGGGCGACTCCATCACCGTCGCCCCGGCGATGACCCTGACCGACCGGGAGTATCAAAAGATGCGCGACTGGTCCCTGACCTGTCTGCGGGTCGTGGGGGTGGATACGGGCGGATCCAATGTGCAATTTGCGGTGAATCCCCAAACCGGCCGCATGATTATTATTGAAATGAATCCCCGGGTAAGCCGCAGTTCGGCCCTGGCCAGCAAGGCCACCGGCTATCCCATCGCCCGGGTGGCCACCAAACTGGCCCTGGGCTACACCCTGGATGAACTGCCCAACGAAATCACCGGCGAGACGCGGGCCGCCTTTGAACCGACCCTGGACTACGTGGCCGTGAAAGTTCCCCGCTTTGATTTTGAAAAATTCCCTTCCGCTTCCGGAATCCTGGGGGTGCAGATGCAATCGGTGGGCGAAGTCATGGCCCTGGGCCGCACCTTTCCCGAAGCGCTTCAGAAAGCCTTCCGCTCCCTGGAAGTGGGGCTGGACGGCCTGGAACCGAAACCACCGGCGGAAGGCGACCCGGAAGCGTCCCGGGCGCGGTCCCTGGATTTGTCCCGCCTGCAATTCCCCACCGCCTTTCGTCTGCTGAAACTGGTTCAGGCTTTCCGGGAGGGATTACCCGTGGACGAGGCCTGCCAGCGGACCGGCATTGATCCCTGGTTTCTGGATCAGATCGCCCGTCTGGCAACCCTGCCCGCCGCCACACTTAAACCGGCGGAGATCCGCTTCCGAAAACAACTGGGCTTTTCCGATCGCCAACTGGCGCGGAAGCTCAACCTTAAGGAAGCGGAATTTCGGCGCTGGCGGCTTGAAAACGGCATCGTTCCCACCTATAAAACCGTGGACACCTGCGCGGCGGAATTTAAATCCCAGACACCCTATTACTATTCCGGCTACGAAGAGGAGAATGAGGCCCTTCCGCTTTCCGGCCAAAAAATTATCATCGTCGGCGGCGGACCGAACCGGATCGGCCAGGGCATTGAATTCGACTACTGCTGTGTTCAGGCGGTGTTCGGGCTGAAGGAAATGGGCTTGAAAACAATCCTGGTGAATTGTAACCCGGAAACCGTGTCCACCGATTTTGATCTGGTGGACCGGCTGTATTTTGAACCGGTAACCCTGGAAGATGTGCTGAATATTGTGGACCTGGAAAAACCGGACGGTGTCCTGATCCAGTTCGGCGGACAGACACCGTTAAAGATCGCCCGGGATCTGGAAGCGGCGGGGGTGCCGATCCGGGGCACGGCTCCCGATCAAATCGACCGGGCGGAGGATCGGCAACGGTTTGGCGAAGTGGTACGGAAACTGGGTATTCGGGTTCCCGAATTCGGCAGCGGCGCTACCCTGGAAGAGGTGGTAACCGAAGCTGAACGCATCGGGTATCCGGTCCTGGTCCGACCCAGCTATGTTTTGGGCGGACGGGCCATGGAAATTGTGTATTCCTCCGATCAACTGGTAGATTACATCGCCCGTTCCGCCGATGTAACCGCCGGGCATCCGATTCTGGTGGACCAGTTCCTGGAAGATGCCTTTGAATTTGATGTGGATGCTCTTTGTGACGGGAAGGACGTCTATATCGCCGGAATTCTCCAGCATATTGAGGAGGCGGGCATTCATTCCGGTGATTCCGCCTGCGTCCTGCCGCCCTATCGGATCACGCCGGAAGCCCTGACCACGATTCAGCAGCATACCCGGGCACTGGCCCGGGAACTTGACGTCCGGGGATTGCTCAACATTCAGTTCGCCTTTCAATCCGGACGGGTGTATGTGCTGGAGGCCAATCCCCGGGCCAGCCGGACGATTCCCTTTATCAGCAAAGCCCGGGGAATTCCCCTGGCCCGGATCGCCGCCCAGCTCGCCCTGGGAAAATCGCTGGCGGATTTTACCTTCCGGGAGGCCGGTGAAACTTCCCTGGTCGCCGTCAAGGAAGCCGTTCTGCCCTTCAATAAATTTCCCAAAGAAAAAATCTTTCTGGGACCGGAAATGAAATCCACCGGGGAAGTAATGGGGATGGCACCGACCCTGGGCTCGGCCTTCAGCAAGGCGTTGATGGGCGCCGGTGTCACGCTGCCCAGGGCAGGACGTGTGTTTTTGTCGGTGAACGATCAGGATAAATTGAACATCGTACCGATTGCCCGGGATTTTTTAGAACTGGGCTTTTCACTCACCGCCACCGCCGGGACGGCGGCGGCCCTGCGCCAAAACGGCCTGCCGGCGGAAACGGTTTTCAAGGTGGGCGAGGGCCGGCCCCACGTGGCCGACCGGATCAAAAACGGAGAAATCCAACTGATCGTGAACACCCCCCTGGGCAGCCGCTCCCGGTCCGATGAAGGCGCTATCGGTCAGGCCGCCATTCGCTACGGCGTTCCCGTCTTTACTACCCTGTCGGCGGCGCAGGCGACCATTCGGGCGCTCCGGGCGCCCCGTCAACCGGCGGTGAATGCGTTGCAGGACTATTTTCATTGATCGGGTGGGTCCCGGCGCAGCCCCAACAGATAGTTAACTCTCAGTAGACAAACGGAATCAACCTTTTAGTCTTGGTCATATATTCCTCATAGGCGGGTCCGAAGAAACGCCGATTCTCCTTTTCTTCCGCTTTCGCGGTCAGGATCAGAAAAATTGCGGCCAAACCGGCCAGGGCGATTCCCACCGGTGAGGGATGTTTGAAAAACGCACCCCAATTGAGATAGAACAGGGCCGCGTATAAGGGGTGGCGAAGGTAGCGATAGACCCCGGTCGTTACCAGTTGGCTGGTTTTTTCAAAGGATTTCAAGGCCGGATCGGTACGGTTGGGATCGTGTTTGCCCTCCGTATGCAACCGGTGAAACCCGCCAATCGCCAGGAAGATGGAAAGCAATAAAAGCACCCAGGAAAAAAGCTGGCGGACGCTAAAGGGCGCCGTAAACCAGTAATTAATATTGGTAAGAATGAGGGCGGTCATTGCTTCCCAGGCAAAAAACCGATACCAGCCATGAGCATGAAAATGACCCAGGGCCGATCGGGATACCCAGCAAAGACCCCCGGACAGGATGATGAATATAATGATTCTCACTGTGAGTGACATACGGCCTCCTACGCAAGGAATAAGTATACCCATCGGGGCCGTATTGATGCCAGTCAATCCCGGAAAATCACGGCCTTTTTTTCCCGGCCCAAGGCGTAAATTTTTTCCGAAAAATTGGGGCTTTCAACATGAATTCGGCACTGATTCTCATCGATATCCAAAACGACTTTCTTCCTGGCGGCGCCCTGGCCGTGCCGGAAGGTGATCGGATCATTCCGGTCGTCCGTAAACTGGTACCCCGGTTTACCCACATCCTGGCCACCCAGGACTGGCACCCGGCCGATCACGGCAGTTTTGCCACCCGGCATCCCGGGAAAAAACCGGGCGACCTGATTGATCTGAACGGCGTAAAACAGGTCTTATGGCCGGATCACTGCGTTCAGAACACTTCGGGGGCGGAATTGGCTCCGGGTCTGGAAAGCGCCGCTTTAAAACGCATTTTCCGCAAGGGTACCGATCCCGCCGTGGACAGTTACAGCGCCTTTTTCGATAATGCCCGGCGCCACGCCACGGGCTTAGGCGACTATTTGAAAAGCCATGAAATCTCCACCGTTTTTCTGGCCGGCCTGGCCACCGACTACTGTGTTAAATTTTCCGCCCTGGATGCCCGCGAACAGGGCTTTGACACCTGGCTCATTACCGACGCCTGTCGGGGAATCGACCTGCAACCGGGAGATATCACCCGGGCCCTGAAGGAAATGCAGGCCGCCGGGGTCCGGCTCACCGCCAGCGGAGATTTACCCGGATAATTCCGGTTCTTCGGTGCGCAACCCTTCCAGGGACTCCGGTGCGGTTCCCTTCCATCCCAGTTTGCGCAGCATCGTGGGCAGACTGCCCACCTTTTCCACGGTAATTGTATAGACCCCGAACGAGACCTCCACTTTTCCCCGAATCATAAGCAGGCTTTCCCAGAGCAAAAGGTCCCCGTAACGGCGAAAAGCCTCTGGAAATAACACGCATTCGTACACATCCGTATCGTCTTCCAGGGTTAAGAATTCCATCGGTTCCCGCCTACGGGTGGCCGTTGTTTTGCGGGTGATATAGACGCCGGCCAGCGTGATCGTCTGGTGTACATACCGGGGAATATCCACGGCCTTTTGTGTGTGGCGTTTTAAAAACTCCTCATAGGGTGTCAGCGGGTGGGTGGAAATCGGAAACCCGAAACTCTCAATTTCCAATTTCCGCTGCTCTTCCGAAGTCAGGGAAGACGGGCCGGGCAGGGTTACGAGCGGTTTCCGGGGTACGTCCTGGCGGTGCCCGTCCGCCAGATAATAATGGGCGATCCGGTAAGCAATTTCCTGATGCGATGCCCGGGGCTCCAGCGGGGCAAAACAGCCGGCATTGGTCAGCGCCATGGCAGCGGAGAAATCCAGATCCACACGCCCCAGAAAATCGGTGAGATCCCTGAAGGGACCGGTTTCCCGGGCCTTCAACACGGCTGTCAGGGCCGCTTTCCCCAGGGAGCGAATGCTCATGAATCCCATGCGGATCCGGTCCTTGTGCCCCCGATACTCCCGGGCGCTGCGGTTAATGTCCGGGGGTAAAATGCGGAGGCCGAAACGTCGCGCTTCACTTAGATAGGCGTAGGTGGAATAATAGCCGCCCTGATTGCTAATCACCGCCGCCAGGAATTCCGCCGGATAATGGGCTTTCAGGTAGGCGCAGGTAAACGACAGCATGGCATAGGAAGCGGAATGGGGTTTACAAAAGGAATAACCGACAAAGGAAGCGATCATATCCCAGGTGGCGTCGATCAGTTCCCG
The DNA here is from genome assembly GCA_013152835.1 of FCB group bacterium. Lineage (GTDB taxonomy): Bacteria > Fidelibacterota > Marinisomatia > Marinisomatales > J089 > J089. Next base: position 3,923 of record JAADFQ010000054.1, on the reverse strand, counting down.
TGAATAGCCCCGTTGCCGGGCCCGGCGGGTGTATTTGGCTTTCCATTTGGGAATCAGGCCCTGAAGCGAATCCCGGCCCAGCGTTTTTCGCAACGCCTCCGCTTCCGCGTAGCTGAACCCGGCCAGCACCTGCGCCGCGAGGGAAACCTGTTCCTCATAGACCATGATGCCGTAGCTCTCCCTCAGGAATTCCAAATCCGGGTGAAGCAGGGTCCAGGGCGCGCCGTGAATCCGTTCCAGCAGGAGCGTAGTGAAGCGGTTGGCGGCCGGGCGAATGATGGAGGAATAAATCACCACGTGTTCAAAATCCACGACCCCGGCCTTGGCCAGCAGTTGACGGGTGGCGGGACTTTCAATATAAAAAACACCCATTGTTTTCCCGGCCTTCATGAGGGCTTCGGTTTGCGGGTCGCCCACGGGCTGAATCTGATGATAATCCAGATAGGACCCGGCTCCCGAAGGGCTTTCCTCATCCGGTGTAAGCTGCCGGATCGTGTCCCGGGCCACCGCCAGGCTGCGATTCCCCAGAATATCGATCTTCAGGAGTCCTGAATCTTCCACCTGATCCTTTTCCCACTCTACGATTTGCACACCCTTGGGCGCCGTTAAAACGGGAACGGTGTTCCGGATATCGTCGGGAACGATGATCACGCCCCCGGGATGCACCGATGAATTGCGAAAGGCGCCGATCACATGTTCACTCAGGGCCAGCACTTCCAGAAGGGTATCGTCCAGATGGGCGTTGGTGAAACGGGGATCGGTCTTGACCCAGTTGACCAGACTTTCCCGGGAACGGCGGTAGCCGATCCGTTTGGTGATGCTCTTGATTTCTTCATTGGACAAACCGAAGACTTTGGCCACTTCCCGGACCGCAGAACGGGGGCGTAAAAACACCTGATTGGATACCATGGCAGTACGCCGTTTCCCGTATTTCCGGAAAATATAATCCAGGATATCATCCCGCTCATCCCAGGGAAAGTCCACATCGATATCGGGCATGCTTTCCCGTTCCGGATGAATGAAACGCTCAAACTGGAGCTTGTATTTCAAGGGATCGACCTGGGTGATAAATAAACAAAAGCTTACGATGGAGGCCGCCGCCGAGCCCCGGCCGATGGTACTTCGGGTCTGATCCACAATATCTTTAACAATCAGGAAATACGGCGCAAATCCCTTGGCCGTGATCAGCTCCAGCTCATACTTAATTCGCTCCTCTATTTCCGGTGTCAGCTCACCGTATCGTTGCCGGGCCCCGGCCCGGACCAGCCGCCGGAGTTTTTCACCGGCTTTTTTGGCCTTCTCTTGGGAAAGCCCCGGGAAAATTGTTTTTCCAAAGGACCAGTCGGTTTTGCAGCGCTTCGCCAGCTTAAAACTGTTGGCGATGGCTTCCCGGCTGTTGGGAAAACGGGTCTGCATGTCGGACTCCGAACGGAACCAGTGATCGTCGGATTTTACTTCCTGCGGGTCCAGTCCCCGAAGGGTAGTATTGAGCGCAATGGCCCGCAGAACGCGATGGATCCGATGATCGTTCGGCCGCCGGAAATACACATCACCGGTGGCCACCAGGTCCAGATCAAACGCTGCCGCCAGCCGCCGGGCCAGCCCTTCTTCCATTCCGGGACGAAGTTCCACGAAAAGATGGGTCTTCGGGATCCTCTCCGCCAGACTTTGCAGAAGCATTTCCTGATGAGCCAGGATAAAAAGTCCAGCGGTCCGACCCTTTAACAGGACTGGGAGTGGTGTTGTGTCATCCCCGTGCAGATCGGAAAGGATATGGCACAGGTTTTCATACCCCCGCTGATTCTCCACCAGCAGGATCAGATCGCCCTGCGCATTGAGCAGGTTTGCCCCGGCAATGGGTTGAATCCCGGCGGCACGGGCGTGCTGGACAAAGCGGATAAAACCCCAGAGTCCATTGATTTCCGTGAGCGCCAGAAAAGGCATGTTCCGTTCCCGGGCCGCCGTCAGGAGCGCCGGCTGGGTGGTCACACCCCGCATCGGAGAATAAATGGAATGGGTATTCAGATGGACAAACATGACGCCAGAGGATCAAATTTTGTCTTTGCTGCATGGCTTGCCGGGCAGGGGGAGAACATGGTGCCGGTAATCAAAGGATCAAGCGAAGTTTGCGATTTTGGAACGTCATTCCTGATCTCTTCCACTCTTTTCCCTAGGGAAACCGGAATTTTGTGATCAAAGATACATATCCGGGCAACCCGGTAATCCCGTTATGGGCTACCCAAAAGTAATCAGCTTTTATGGAAAAATCCCTGATGGATTTTACGGGAAGTAAAAATTGCCGCTGAAGATCGCCCTGGAAAGAAATTTCCAGAATCTTCCTTTCTTCGCTTACCCATAGATGCCGGTTACCAACATCAAAGTTTACCGGATTACCAGTATTCAGGAATACATCGGATAGCGAATCAAGAACCAGGTTTTCGGACTGCGCCATGGAACCGGGTAGGTCAATTTTGTAGAACGTAAGTTGTTGCTGGTCTACCTCTGGAAACCATTCTGAAGCTAGGACCCATAGCGTATCCTCAATTACATTTATTTTCTTTGTATTTGCCGGTAATCCAAATTCCCCCATCCTCTGGTCCGGGCTGGAATAAACCAGAAGTTGTTTCCCATTATCAGCGGAAAGGAAATAGAACCGTCCGTTGGAATAGGCCAAATCCTGAATGTGATAATTTTCCGTTAAATCTATGGCAGCGATCGATTTTCGATAGTCCTCATCAGTAGTGAACACATCCGCACGGTACGTCCAGGTTTCGATTCCTCCGGAAACAGAATAACATTCGAAAGTAATCCACAGAGAATCGTTGGCGGAAGCAATGGACGGTATCCCGCCAAAGGTTTCCGGCATCACACTGTAAATATCCGGATTTAGTGAAAACGGTTGAATCCGAATGTCGGTACCGCCGAAAATGAGTAAAGAATCTGAAATTGCCAGAGAGGCGCCAATTTGCAGATCCAATCCGGACAATTCTTTGATCAGCGTCGACGGTTCCTGATAGCACCCGGCCCAGGACGGTGGTTCCTGGCCCAGTCGCTTCCAAATCCGGTTGGATAATCCCAGACCGAAAACATCTTCATCACAGGACGTGGGGACACCGTAATAGAGTAAAAGAGTTGGCGGCCGGTTATTTTGAAAATACAAATTCATATCACGCAGGGTAAATGCAGATACGTTCCCGGATAATGGTTGGGGATAAAAAACCGGTCCCAGCTCATTCACTAGAGGATCAGAAGGAACAGTACCGGCGTTATTCCGCAAGAATGATTGTTCAATACGATACGGCGGGCTTTCATCCTCCGGGCCGGACAAGAGATCATCAAGATTCAGCTCGACCTGCAACGAACAAGCGATACGATTAATTGAATCCGGTTGAACCAGTATTTCAAAGGTTTCACTTTTATAAAAAGGGCTTTCCACAACAAATCGAACCGGACCGGACTCAAGACTGTCAAAGAAAAAGAACCCAGCGGTATCAATTCCTGCAATTCTGTCGGATGGTAATAAATGAACCTGTCCGAAGCGAAGTTTTTGACCGGTGGTGCCATTTACAATCCGGCCCTTTACCTGGGTCCAGACTACCGGTGAATCAGAATCTGTATTGATCGCCGGATTATCACAGCCGATGAGGCTTAAAAGGACCAGGGCCATCACCGTATTCCCTGATTTTGTCATTGGTTTGATTGGCGGGATCACTCGAAGAGAAGCATCAGGCGTCCGGTTTCATCGGGATTCATACATCGGATTTACGGAAACATTCCACGTTCAAAGCGTTCCCGGAGGACACGCATGGAATCCAGTAATACCTGTACGGCGGCCAGTGAATCGCCATACTCAAAGGTAATCTTTTTATGCTCCCCGTTCAGGTCCACTTCAATCCACTCGGCGCCGCCATCGGTACAATCGG
>JAADFQ010000053.1 GCA_013152835.1 FCB group bacterium | reverse complement strand
ATCCTCGCCGTGGCGTTCTGGCGGCTGAAGAACTGAAAGTCCGCAACCGGCAGATTAAACAGGATTATGAACAACGACAGACGAAGCAAACGTTAATATCAATTGAAACGGCCCGCAACCGGGCTTCTTCATTGCCGCCATCAACTTTAGTTCCGGCACCTCGAAAACCGGGGCGAGGTCGGAAGGATTCGATACCGATTGAATCCATACAGCCCTTTATTGACTGGACCCCATTTTTTCGGGTTTGGGGTTTGAAAGGAAAATATCCCGCTATTCTGGAACATGAAACCAAAGGTGGGGAAGCCAAAAAACTTTTTCGGGACGCACAGCGGTTTCTTGATCAATTTGCCAGGGACGAAACCCTGATCTGCGCGGCGACCTGGGGCATTTTTCCAGCCAACCAGGTTGGGGATGATATTGAAATTTATTCTGACGTGGATCGCAGCGGCGTGCTGGCCGTGGCCCATCATTTGCGGCAACAGAGAGCCCGATCGAAATCCACTGCGTGCAAATGCCTGGCTGATTTCATTCTTCCCAAAGCAAATCATTCCGTGGACTGGTTAGGGGCTTTTGCCGTGACTTCCGGCGAAGGGGTTCCTGATCTGGTCAAACAGTATGAAAAGGAGCATGACGATTACTCGGCCCTGATGGTTCAAGCCCTGGCAGATCGTCTCGCGGAAGGAACCGCCGAGTATTTGCATTGGAAAATCCGAACCGATATTTGGGGCTATGCAGCGAATGAGAATTTGACATCGGAAGAAATCCGGCGGGAAGCCTATCAGGGTATTCGTCCGGCGCCGGGCTATCCGGCCTGTCCCGATCATTCGGAAAAAGAGGTCATTTGGACTCTGCTGAACCTGCCCGGGTCCCTGAATATTACCCTGACTGAGAGCTATGCCATGAATCCGGCGGCGTCCGTTTCCGGTTGGTATTTTGCCCATCCCGAAGCTTCCTATTTCACGTTGGGGAAAATCGGACAGGACCAGGTTCGGGATTATGCCGGACGGAAGGGACTTGATCTGAAAACAGTGGAGCGATTGTTGCGCCCCAATCTGGGCTATGAACCGGGAGTCAATTCCTGATGGCAAAACAACGACCGGAAACAACCGTTGAGTTTTGGGATCAGCGTTATCAACAAAACACGATCCCCTGGGACCTGAATGCACCGAATCCTGTTTTTGTGCGGTTGTCGAAAGAATTGAAACCGGGAACCCTGGCGATCTTTGGAGCCGGACGGGGACATGAAGCTATAGAATTTGCCAGGCAGGGATTTTCGGTCATGGCTATTGATTTTGCACCCCGGGCCATCCAATACATTACGCAACAGGCTAAACAATACAACCAGACGATTGAAACTTATCTCGGCGATATTTTTCAATTACCAAAAAAGTTCTCCGGAAGATTTGACTATATTCTGGAACAGACCTGTTATTGTGCTATCGATCCGAATAATCGTCCGGCTTACGAAGAATCGGCTTGGGATTTGCTCCGTCCGGGGGGCGAATTATTCGGTCTCTGGTTTCCATTACACAAACCCCGGGAAGCCGGCGGGCCGCCCTGGGGTGTGGAAGTGGAAAGCGTGAAAACACAGTTCAAACGGTGGAAAATTCTGGACGCAGGTTTCCCGCCGGATTCTTCACCCGATCGACGAGAAAAGGAGTATTATTTTCGATTCCAAAAACCGGGAATGTGATTCAGGATAAATGCCTTGGCAAATGGTCGATTTCATCTGGTTTTTAATAAGACAGTCTGTAAATTTTCGCCAGCAACCTATACCTGAATAGGTGCTCCACGGCTGCTTAGGAGAGCATATGAAGAAAAACATTTTTCTGGGAATCCTGATTTCAACATTGGCCTGGGCGCAGGTAGACTTATCCGTTTCCTTCGCTCCGTACGTCACGTACTATATCAGTTCCATCGATTTGAATACGGGCGAATCCTCGCTACCCATTTTCACGGGGAATTTGTCCACAACCAATTATCCACCGGATAGCGTTTCGATTTCCATTGAATTTGAGATACAGATTACATCCGAAGCGTTAAATATGGATGGCGAAACCCTGGTGAAAGTTTCCACCGATCCCTTTTGGCTGAAAGCCCCCATCACGTTGTCCAATACTGACATGACTCTGGATACGCGGGAAATTTTCGATTTGGAAGGGAATAAGGTTCCCCTGAAAATTCATGTGGATGAACATATTGATCTGGCACAAGCCGAAGAATTACAGAACGCCATTATTCAAATGGGTAAACTTCCTAACGGGAGTTATCATTTCCTGGTCACGGTATTCGATGGTTTGAATCCCGGGAATATTGTGGCGCAGGAGGATGAAACAATTCAGGTTTCCACGCCCACTATTCTGCAGTTAGTGGCTCCCGGAGGAACCCTGGCGGATACTACCGTGAATGAAATTTTCACATCCTATCCCGTTCTGCAATGGGAATCGGACCCCTGCACGGTTCCCGGCGGTTGCGATTTTTTTATTCGGGTAGCAGAATTTAAACCAAACGAACACGCTTCCGTTGATCAAGCTATTGAGTCTCAAACCCGGCTTCCATTGGACCAGTCGCAGGAATTTTATCCCGTGGGATCAGGCGTATATTCATTCCAATATCCCATCACTGATGCGGGTGATCTTGAACCGGGAAAAGTTTATGTTTGGCAAGTGAAAAAATCTTTTGGAACTACATCCGGGGAAGAATCAATGCTGAGTGAAATCTTTGCCTTTAAGGTGAAGGATTTGAATTCCGGGGGTACGACGGAAGAAGGCGGTGGTTCTTCTGATCAGGGTCTGACCCAGTTGGAGACGATTCTTAGTAGTTCGGCTTTCGAGCAATTATTTAACCCGGGGGGACCGCTGGAGAATTTCACCCCTTCCGGGACGATTACGCTGGATGGCGTCAGTATTGATATGACGACTTTGTACGGGTATTTCACACAGGGATTTCCAACGCCTGATTCCACGGGAACAACCCAATATATTGTCCCTGAGATTTTATCCGTGGAGGTGGAAGAATGAAACGGATAATTTTTCTTTTGGGGTTAGCGTTTTCAATCGCTTTCGGCGGGCAGAAAATTGGGGTTCTGATTAAAATTACCGGGGATGTTCAGTTAACCCGGGCCGGCCAGAAGACTCCCAGTGTGATCAAACCCGGTTTTGCCATCGAAGATCAGGATTTGATTAAAACGGGCGAGGGCGGGTTTGCCACAGCCGTGTATCTGGATGATCGCACTCAGATTAAGGTGGCGCCGAATTCCGAATTCAAATTCGGTGGGCAACGAAGAGCGAATGGAATCAATAAGAAAGTGGCGATGAACTATGGAACGCTTCGGGCCACCGTAGCCAAACAGCGCGGGAAGGAGTTCCTGGTTGCGACGCCCACCTCCGTAGCGTCTGTCAAGGGTACGGATTTTATCGTCATTGCCGATCCCGACGCTGGTGATGCTTTTCTTATTCTGGAAGGTATTGTGGAAGTGACGAATAACTTAACGGGAATCACCCAAACTGTAACCCAAAATCAAACGGCCAATTCTTCTGTGGATGGGAATGTGGATGTAACCGAAACCAACACAGAAGATATTCCCGTCATTGATGAATCAGAAAATCAGGGTGGAGCCATTGAATCGAATGAAAGGGAAGTCCGGATTGAAATGACCGATCCGAATGGAACCGTTAAAGAATTGGTCATCCGGTTTAGATAAGTCATGAAAAAAATCATTACTTTAATAGCCTTGTCGGTTTTACTGACAGGTCAGTCCGTACAAATTCTGAGTCCCCTGCCAAACAGCAGTAATCCGGAAATGGAAATCCTCATTGCGACGTCCTTTTATGGAATGGACGATCTGGATCCGGCTCAGGTTCGATTGAAAGTGGATGGATTCGATGTTACCGGCGGTGCCTCCATTGACCGGGATATGCTAACGTTTTCCACACAATCATTAACTCCCGGTAAACATACGGTTTCCGTGCTCGCCGGTGTTTCGCCCGAGGGGCGGCCTCTGTCGACGGACTGGTCATTTACCGTGGAGGGCGAGAAGGCGGCTAAATTTGATTTTGGAATTAAAGGGAAACTGACCTCCGGGGTTAATTATGATAAAATTGATGACCAGTCCCTTGGTGTCAGCCAGATGGGAATCTCCTTACGCGGTCAGGCCACGGAATGGGTTCGATTTAATACGGACATAAAAATTACCAGCGAGGAAGATCCGCTTCTGCAACCCAGAAATAAATATGCCCTTGGTCTGGAAATAGGAAAATGGATTCAACTCACTTTAGGGGATGCAAACCCAAGATTCAGTCAATTCACTGCCAGCGGAAAGCGTATGCGGGGATTTGATGCCCTCTTTACGTTGGGGCCGCTTGGTTTTCACTATGCCAAAGGTGAAATCAACCGAACCATTCAGGGACCTAAAACCGATGCCTATTCGTGGTCCAATTTTTCACTGGAAGAGGGTGTGAAAAAAATCGAACTGGATCGTCGGGGATATACTTTCCAACAAAATATGGATGCCATGCGATTTTTCCTTGGTAAAGGTACCTATGGCCAATGGGGCTTTAATTTGCTCCATATCCGGGACGATAAGAATAGCGTCAATCAGGAAATATCATCGGCGATTTTGACGCTGGATTCCGATACCCTGGGACTTACTGCCGGTGAGTACACGCTGGCAGAATTACTGGCCCTGGATGGAACGGCAAACTATGCCGTTTCGCTTCGTGATCCGGTAAATTGGACCGGAGCTACTCCACAAGATAACCTGGTGGTTGGAACGGATTTGGGCATTTACCTGGATCATAAGCGAGTCCTTTTGGAGGGTGAGGTCGCTTTCAGTCTGTTGAACCGGAATATCTGGGACGGAGCGTTTACTACGGAACAATTGGATACCCTCATGGACGATACCACCGACAATTCCATCGGCGGTTTCTTCGACCTGAGCTCCATACCCATAAATCCCCAGGACATCTCGAACTGGTTCATCGTCAACCAGTATATGTCGCCGTTGATTCCCATCGACATCGGGTTATTCAGCGACAGCAGTGATGTGACCGTAAAAGATGCTATTCTTTCCATGCCATCGCTGGCCTTCAGCGGTCGGGCAGCCGTGAATTATTTCGGGAATTTGTTTACCATTAAATATTCCCAGGTCGGTCCGGATTTTACGTCCCTGGCTAATCCCTATTTGCTGAAAGACAACCGGGAATGGAGTATTAATGATAAATTGCGGTTATTGAGTAACCGGCTGATGCTCACCGTAGGGTACAAACACCAATCCAACGATATTCTGCCAACAGTGACCAATCCGAAAGTCCAGGAAACACTCAATTCGAATATTAATTTTTTGCCGGGGCCTAATTTGCCATCGATTAACCTGAGTGTCCGGAAGATTAACCGTTCCAATGGTATCACGGAAATTGATACCGTTTTTTCCCAATCAACTGTGGTTGATACAAGCGGTTCTCAGACGACTCAAGGTATTTCATTCTCCGATAAACGGGAAAAAAATCAGACGTTGAATATTGTTACCACAATCAGTCACCGGGTTGAACTGTTTGGCCTGTCGCATAATTTAACCGCCAATATTGTGCTGATGAATAAAGAGGATCAATTGAGCAATCGGGATCTGGATACCACCTTTATCGATCCCCGGGTCGTGGCGAACGTGTATTCATTTAATGTAACCACGCGCTTCAAAATACCTTTAAAAACGACGTTTTCTGTTTCTTCCACCCATAGTGAATTCAATACGAGTCCGACCGAAACAGCCAACCAGGATTTATCCAATTTCAGTTTGAACGGTGAATATTCCGGTCTCATGAAAAATACATTCACTATTCTTGGCGGTGCCAATGTGGCCACGGGCTCCGGGAATACGGAATTTTCCTGGATTGGATTTAAAGCCGGACTCCGCTGGAAGGTAATTTCCAATCTGTCACTGAATGCTCTGGGGGAATACCGGATTAAAACAACTCCGGATGGTTCTTCCAATACCATAATCGGGCGGGCCAATCTGACGTATATTTTCTAGGGTATTGCACTTTTTCCCAGGGACCGTGTCGTTTCCGGTATTAATTTTCCCGAATGAATAACGACCTGACACTGGCCATTGAGGCCGCCCGTGAAGCGGGACAACTGATTCTATCGTACTACAAAGCCGATTACGAAATCCGGGATAAAAGTTATCACAATCCCGTCACTACCGCCGACAACGCTTCCGACGCCCGGTTAAAAACCATTTTGACGGAAGCCCGGCCGGATTACGGATGGCTGTCGGAAGAAACGGTGGATAATCCAAGCCGATTGGCGAAGGAACGGGTTTGGGTTGTGGATCCTCTGGACGGGACCAAGGAATTTATTGAAGGTGTACCTCATTTTGTAGTCAGCATCGCCCTGGTGGAAAACAATGTACCCATTTTGGGAGTACTCTATAATCCGGTGACGAAAGAATTATTTTCTGCGGTACATGGCAAGGGTGCTTTTCTCAATGATGAACCGATCCGCTGCTCAGAACTTTCCCGGCCTGAAGAAATGGTCATCCTCAACAGTCGGTCCGAAACCCGTCGGAAACTGTGGGAACCCTATCAAAATAGATTCAAAGAATTACGGGCCATTGGTTCCGTAGCCTATAAACTGGGTTTGACAGCGGCGGGAAGAGCAGATATTTTTGCCTCCCTCCGTCCCAAAAATGAATGGGATATATGCGCCGGGCATTGTTTGCTCCGGGAAGCAGGGGGTGATCTCCTCACACTGAGTGGAAAAACCATTTATTATAACCAGGCGAAAACATTAATTACACCGGGTTTAGTCGGCGGAGATAAAACCACTCTGGCTTCTATCCTGCGTGTTTTTGAAGGGGACAAGGTATTATTATGACGACTCCGCTTCCGGAAGGCGCCATGTTGTGATTGTTTCGGTTCGAGCGGAGATTCATTGTCCCGATATGGGGGAAACTACTCCTACAGTTATTTAGGTGGATGAATCTTTTTTTAATCAACCTGGGATCGGGATGTCGCCCTCATGGGTAACCTTTGTCAGGGACCACGGGATTTGTCCGTGCACACAAAAGTGCGTTTCGGCGCGCAGATGAGGGGCTCCATTGCGAATGAATTCATTCGACCTTCTTGATGATTACCCACCGGTATACTTTTTTCCCTTCCCAACTACAGTTCATTGAATCGCGTAGGCGTAGCGTTAAATAATCCAATGGCCGACAGCCGGGGACGAAATTCCATGGCAGGATATATATCAAATGATATATATTATATTAACATAGATCGAGGTTCCTGATGGAAACAGCAAAAATATTTTCCAATGGCCGTAGCCAGGCAGTGCGTCTACCGCGAAAATATCGGTTTGATGACAAGGAAGTCTATATCAAACGGTTAGGCAATACGGTGATATTGATCCCCAAGAATAATC
>JAADFQ010000052.1 GCA_013152835.1 FCB group bacterium | reverse complement strand
GATTTCATGCGGGTTCCTTTTCCCGCCGCAAGAATGGTAACAATTAACGGTTTTTCCATGTCAAACCTTTACAGATTCCGTAATGATAGCTCGTTCAATAATGGCACCGCCAAGGCATGCCTCTCGATCGTAAAATACAACCGATTGTCCCGGAGCAACGGCAAACTGCGGTTGTTCGAAGCTCACCTTCAGGCGGTTATCCGTAATCTCAGTGATTTGACACGGTTGGTCCGGTTGGCGGTAACGGATTTTCGCGGTAATTCGTAAACCCGGTTCCGGTGGTTGGTGCCCAATCCAATGCACCTCATCGGCGGTCAGGTCCTGAGAATACAGAGCCGGATTTTTCTGACCCTGAACTACGACGAGCGTATTATCGGCGATCCGTTTTTCCGCCACATACCAGGGAAGTTCTTCCGCCCCATGTCCTCCACCGATTCCCAGTCCCTGCCGTTGACCCAAAGTATAATACATTAAACCTTTATGCCGTCCGACAACGGTTCCCTCCTGCGTGAGAATATCCCCCGGTTGCGCCGGGAGGTAGTTTTCGAGGAAATCCCTGAATTTCCGCTCACCGATGAAGCAGATTCCCGTGCTGTCTTTTCGGTGGGCATTGGGCAGACCCGCTTCTTCGGCAATGGCACGGACTTTTGCCTTGGTCAGCTCTCCCAGGGGAAAGATAGCCTTACTAAGCGCATTCTGTCCCAGAAGATAGAGGAAATAACTCTGATCTTTGGACGCATCAACACCCTTTAACAGTGAATAGTGACCATCATGTTCATGAATTCGGGCATAATGACCGGTGGCGATTTTTTCCGCTCCTAATTTCAGGGCAAAATCCAGGAAAACTTTAAACTTGATTTCGCGATTGCATAGCACATCGGGATTGGGTGTTCTCCCGGCCTGGTATTCATCCAGGAAATAGGTAAAAACCCGGTCCCAATATTCCTGGGAAAAATTCACGCTGTGAAGCGGTAATCCCAAAACTTCCGCTGCCTGTAAGGCATCCAGATAATCCTCTTCCGAAGAACATCCCGGGGAATTTTCTTCCCAGTTTTTCATGAAAATACACTGCACATCCCAACCCGTCTCCCGGAGCAGTAAGGCGGCCACCGCGCTGTCTACCCCACCGCTCATTCCCACCACGACCTTAGGTTTCAATTTGCGAGGTTCCCTGCGCATAACTGGCCAATGGCATGGGCCAGTAGACTAACTTCGTCGAAGGTATTGTCCTTGCCAAAACTGATTCGCAGGGTACGTTGGTTGGCTGCCGCCGACAATCCGATCGCCTGTAAAACATGGGACGGTTTCACCGCTCCCGAGGAACAGGCCGACCCACTGGACACGGCCAGTTCCTGCAAGTCCAGTTGAATCAACAAAATATCAGAAGTGGGATTGGGTACGGTAAGTGATACGAGTCCGGGAAGGTGATGGTCCGGATCACCGTTAAACTTTATTCCAGGTATGGTTTCAGTCAGGAGAGTGCGGAATTGTGTTTCCAGGTCGCTCAGATGATCGCTGTGTCCCCGGGCTGCTTTTTCGGCCGCCAGTCCCAGGGCGGCAATTCCCGGTACATTTTCAGTTCCGGCCCGGAGACGCCGTTCCTGGCCGCCGCCGATAATCAGGGGGTTCAGTTTTACCCCTTGCCGGATATAGAGGGCTCCCACACCTTTGGGTCCATAAAATTTATGCGCCGAAAAGGACATCATATCCACATTCAGATCCGCAACTCTGATCGGTTGTTTGCCCGGAACCTGGACGGCATCACTATGAAATAAAATTCCGTTTTCTTTCGCCAGAGCGCCAATTTCCCGCAGGGGCTGGATGGTTCCGATTTCATTATTGGCCATCATAATCGTGATCAATCCCGTATCGGATTCAATGGCTCGGGCCACTTCCTCCGGGGACACCCGACCCCGCCGATCTACGGGTAAAACGGTCACTCGAATTCCGAAGTTTTTCAGATGCTTTAACGTAGTCAGAATTGCCGGGTGTTCAATCGCCGTGGTAATGACATGTTTTTTTGAAGAATATAAGCGGTTCCATAAAACCAGATTATTGGATTCCGAACCACCGCCGGTAAAAATGATTTCCAGGGAGCTGGCTCCGATGGCGGCGGCCATTTGTTTCCGGGCGGTTTCAATCCGATGGCGGGCTTTCCGTCCATAAGCATGGGTACTGGACGGATTACCGAATTCTTCCGTCTGGACCTTCTGCAATAGGTTCAGTACATCCGGATCGATGGGCGTAGTGGCGCTATGGTCAAAGTAGGGCATTGGTTCTGAAAATAGGTGGAAAAATTAAGGTGGATTGAAACAGGATGCTATTCGTCGTTACGAATAGCGGCATAGCGAACGGTATTAATTAAATTATGATAAAAAGGTGGTTTCCGTTCGTTCAGCAGAGCGATGGTTTCATCTTTATTATAGTCAAAGCGGATTACGTCCCATTCGAAATATTCGCCGATGGTTAAAAAGGCCACCGCTCCCCGCGGATCTTCGTCAAAAGGCATTCCGGTCGCACCCTGGCAAAGAATTTTCAGATTTTCCGATCCCTCATCCCGGGGCTGGTGGACGTGGCCATGAATAAACAGGAACTGGGTGACTTCCGGATGTGCTGCCTGAACATGATTCCGCCACATCAGGGCTTCTTCCATCGTGGGTGGCAAATCGTCCCGTTGATACCAGGCATGGGTAAATTCAACCAGCGTTTTCCCCATCACTTCCCGATGAGAAATATGCATTTGATTAACGAAATCCACCCCGGGCTGACCGATCTGTTCCGCCGTCCAACGTTCGTTGGCAACAATATCCTGGCATACGGGATCGTCCGGATCCATCCCTTCCAGGGAAGGACGTTCCTGCTCCCACAAGCGCTCCACCAGGTAACGGTCATGATTTCCGCGGATAAAAACACAATCCAAGTCCAGAAGTTTTGTCAGTACCTGCTCCGGCGCCGGTCCCAGGGCAAAACAGTCGCCAAGACAAATCAATTGATCATAACGATGAGATGTAATAATCTCCAGAGCCCGGTTCAGAGCGGCCAGATTGGAATGAATATCCGTTAGAATGGCGAATGTTTTTGATGTCATACGATTTAATATACCCAGAATAAATTCGATCGGGCAAGCGATTAGGGTGGGTGATACACATCACACATTACCCCCCTTTTTTTAAGCTTTCTACTTTCGACTATTCTCCCTCCCTTATCCCACCTCAACACCGAAACGATTCAAAATCTTGCGCGTCGTTCGGAATTTCCCGTAGGTTACGCCATGAAGAATTCAAAAAATTTCACCTTACTCGTTGGCTCAATCGCCCTGGATTCAATTTTTACTTCGCATGGTTCCCATGAAAATTTACTCGGCGGCTCCACCACCTATGCCCTGGTCAGTGGTGGCCGCTTTGTCCCGACCCATGTGGTTGGAATTGTCGGGGACGATTTCCCGGAATCCGGGCGACAAATTTATAAACAATACGCCGCCGATTTAACCGATCTCAAAACGGAACCGGGGAAAACCTTCCGCTGGGGCGCACTCTATCATGCCGATCAGGATAACCGGGATACCATGTTTACCGAATTGGGTGTCTTCGCCGATTTCGACCCTCAGCTCTCGCCCGTCAATCAGCAAGCGGGACTGGTCTTTCTAGCCAATATTCATCCCGCGCTCCAACTTTCCGTGATGAACCAGGTTCGGAACGATGCCACATTGGTTGTGGATACCATGAATTTATGGATTGAAACAACGCGGGAAGAACTGGGTGAAGTTTTCAAAAAAACAACCATTCTGCTGATCAATGAAAGTGAAGCCTATTTACTCACGGATGAATACGATCTGGATCAGGCGGCCGCCATGATTCAGGCGATGGGACCCAAGACGGTCGTCATCAAGCAAGGCAGTACCGGATCAACCCTGTGGTCGGATAATGAACGCATTAATATGGGTATTTACCCGGTGGATCCCGTTGTGGATGCCACCGGTGCCGGTGATTCGTTCGGCGGTGGTTTTGTGGCGGCACTGTTCATGGGGAAAAGTTTTCGTGAAGCACTGGCATTGGGAGCAGCGATGGCCTCATTCACCGTAGAAGATTTCGGTATCACCCGCCTGGCCCAGGCCACATCCGAGGAAATCCAGAAGCGGCTGACCTACTTAATCAACGGTGATTGGGGTTGAATCCTTAGAATTCCCCCCCTAATTTCCAGCCCCTTTTTGGGGTTGAATCATTCATAGAGGAACCATCATGAAACGACGTTTAGTTTTCGTTCCCATCTTACTACTGACCTTTGTATGGATCGGATGCGCCAGTGAAGAACTGACCTCCGCCAAACTGTATATTCAGCAGGAAAATTGGGAAAAAGCAGAAGAATTTTTAGTAAAAGCATTGGATGCCGAACCGAACAATCCGGAAATCCCCTACATGCTGGGTGATTTAATTTACGGCAAGCGGGGTGACTGGGATAAAATGAGTGAAATGTTTGACCGCGCCATGAGCCTCGATCCGGAAAAGCCCATCCTTCAGGGGGCGCCCGTGAAGGAATACGTGAGTAATTCCCGTCAGAAATACTGGGTTAAACAATATAATGCCGGCGTAAAATATTTTAATGATTATCGCAATGCGGATGGGGATGCCAAAGAGGAATTTCTGACTAAAGCCATCGGTGTGCTTAACGATGCCGTCAAAATTGACCCTGATGAGGGTAAATCTTTCACCCTTCTGGCGACCTGCTATTATCAGGCCGGAGATCAGGAAAACGCCCGAAAGATCGCCGTCGAGGGAGTAGATCGTATGCCGGAAGACGTACAAGCCAATCTCACGGCTGGTCAGATTCTGAATAATATCGACGATAAAGAAGGCTCCATTCCTTATTTCCGGAAAGCCATCGAACTGGATCCGGCTAACAGTTCGGCCATCCGTAGCCTGGCCCAGGTGTATTACGATTTGAATGATGTGGAAAATTCGATTGAAACGTATGAAAAGGCCATCGCCAAGGAATCCGACAGAAAAATCAAAGCCGACCTCTATTTCAACCTGGGGGTCCTGTATATGAAGGTGGAAGATTTTACTTCCGCGGAGGATAATTTCAATCTGGCTTATGATATGAACCCCGATGATGTGGAAGCCCTGGTGGGGATGGCGCAGACGTTCGAAGGCGCCGGAAAATGGTCCCGGGCGGCAAAATATTATAAGGAACTGATTTTCATTGACCCGGATAATCCCAACCATTACAAAGGGATGGCACGCGTACTGCTCAAACAGGGGAAGGCCGAGGAGGCCACCCATTATTACCAAAAAGGAAAAGCTTTGGAATAAGAAGAAAAACCCCGCTCCGGCGGGGTTTTTTTTCGCCCTGATTATTTGACAATGTTTTATTCTCAGGTAATGATTGCAGTGCAATGTTTCGTCCCTACGGGACTTATTCCTGGTTGGGTTTAAAGCTACAGATATCTTGCCCCTACGGGGCATAGCCCGGAGGGGAATGGTAATATCAAATTAGGATTCATGAATTAAGAAACTGACTTTTCTGTCATCATCTATTATACGATATTGGATATTAAAAGGGACTTCCAAGGTAATATCGCATAGACCCGTACTTATACGAAGAAAGCCCTTAATGAAATATTTCTTCCTGACAGAGCATATCGTGGATAACCAACCTGTAACGGAACGTTACATCTGCGTACGGAAACAGCCTTTGGTCTGAAATCCTGTAATACCGAGCATGCGATTCAATATGATTGAAAAAAAATCCCGTAGAGACAAAAGATCCATATCATCTTGCGGACCAAACATCCCCATCCCGGCTAGGATGGAATATATTCGGATATAAATGGATGTGTCTTGTAGAAACCTAAATGTTCCATTGGTAAATCACATTTGCAGTGAAAACAAAGAATGCTCCGGTCCCGGTGAATGTAATTGCACTGGACTCTTTTTATAATATTTTAAATGTGCGATGGATTCAGTCCCGTCAGGGACGGTATATTTGTAGCAATATAGCAATAAAATATGACCCCGTCCCGTAGGGACGGAACAGGAGGAATAATGGCTAATACCTTTACTCAAATATATCTCCAGTTTGTATTTGCTGTTCAAGATAGGATATCACTTATCGGCCTTGACTGGAAAGATAGACTCTATAAATATATCGCCGGGATCATTCGGAATAATAACCACAAGTTGATTGCAATTAATGGTATTCCGAATCATATACATGTTTTTATTGGTTATAATCCCAATCAATTAGTTCCTGATTTACTTCAGGATATTAAGGGAGATTCATCGCGGTGGATTAATGAAGAAGGATTGGTTCGGGGACAATTTCGATGGCAGCAAGGATATGGTGCATTTTCCTATTCACATTCACAGATTGATGCTGTAGCGACCTATATCATGAACCAGGAAAAGCATCATAAAAAGAAGACTTTTCGGGAAGAATATATTCGATTATTACAACGATTCAGAATTGATTTTGATGAACAGTATATTTTAAAAGATGTTCAAAAATGAATATATTCACAATTAAAATCTCTGTTGATGATTCCGATGCAACGTTTCGTCCTTACGGGACTTATTCCTGGTTGGGTTTAAGACTACAGATATTTTGCCCCTACGGGGCATAGCCCGGAAAGGAATGGTAATTATCAAATTAGGATTCATGAATTCAGAAACTGACTTTTCTGTCATTATCCATAGCTGTCCAAAATGAATTTTCAGTATAAAAACACTGTTTTTATGGAGCCCCACGCCTGCGTCCCGATAATTATCGGGACTTCGACGTGCAGGTCCGCCGGCCCCCTGCCGGCCACTCACGGAGTGGGGCAGGCTGGCGAAGAATGAGGGCGTTTCCACCAAAGCCTTAGCGCAGGAAGGCGTGCAGTCACGGGAAAATCCCGTGGTACCTGGTAAAGTACGCCCATGAGGGCGACATCCCGATCCCGGGATGAT
>JAADFQ010000051.1 GCA_013152835.1 FCB group bacterium | reverse complement strand
ACCACATATTTCCCAGAATGTGAATCAATCCACCATGAATAAACATGGACGTGAAAATAGTCATTAACGGTGAATGGGGTGAGGCCTCCACTGTGATATACTGGGAATATAACTGACTCAGATAATCCGAATGGTATGCCAGTAATTCCGGCACCGATACCCGACCCAGCAATCCCGGCACCAAACCGTAACTCAGGGTGAATTCATATTGGTCTAAGGTGGGAAGTCCCGACTGAAAAAGAAATACCAGTACATTCAGCGTAATAATTCCATACATGACATAGGGTACCAGAACACGGGGATTGTCATCTTTGTAGGGAAAAAACATGGTTTACCCGTGAAACGCCATGATGGAACAGCGATGATTGTCGCTAAAGCCGGAAACTGGAATTTTCATCAGCTTAACTTTGGGTTGTGTTGACTTCCAATCATTTCAGTGAACTATTGCGCCCGTGCAGCATTATGTTTCCAGCGAATTTATGAGATTATTCTATCGTAAAATGAATTGTTTTCCGACCCCGGTTCCCGGTTTGATCGAGGAGTGTCCAGATTAACGTATGCATTCCCGGTGATAACGGCGCATTCAGATCATAGGAAAATACTTTTTTCACCGGCTGGTAGGCACCCAAAAGTCTTGCTCCGTCCAGTTGAACCCGGATTCCCTTTTCGTCCTCCTGAATATCTGCCAGATCATCGGCAAACCGTCCCCGGATGGTTTCCACGTCCCCGGCTTTATATCGGCCATCCTGTGCAGGAAATGAAAATTCCACCCAGGGCGCCAACGTATCTTTTAATATGGTGACGGCTTCAAGAGATTCCATTTTCCCTATTAAAATAGGACTACCCGGTTTTCGCTTTGTGGGAACATAGATCCATTTTTCATCCTTCGAATCAAAGCTGAACACTGCCATATTGGTGGTCAACCTCTCAGTGTCCGGATATTTCAGTCCCACGGAAATCGGCTCTTTCAGGGGTACATCGAAGGGTTGCAACTGATAAACCGGGGACAGTCGTTTCCCGGACCGGGGTTTCACCGGGGATTCGATTTTATCGATCCAGGCCACCGTTTCATAAAACAGGGCTCCCGGTTGAATAAGCATGGAACAGTTATGATCCGGGGAATAGACCTCCGTACGGCGGTCTTCTGCCACATAGCGCGGCAGTACCGAAAAATTGGTGATTCGTTCCTGCCCGTCGGTAAGCTTGACTTCTACTTTTTTCACCTGGTCAAATATTACCGGTTTCAGCCGGTCACTGATAAACACCGTGGGTTGGATTTGCCGAACCGGAATTTTCCGAATTCGCTGATCGGAATAAAGATATACCACCGGCGACGGGGCGACAATCCGGTCAATTTCGATTTGCAGAAAGACGCCGTCTTCCACAGGATCTGTCCGGAGTTTTACCTGACTGTCCAGTACATTCCGCACCAGTTTTTCCGGTATCCATTGGACCGGATAGGAGCTATAGCCACCCTTTAATTGTCCAATAAACTGAAGCGCATTCCGTTGACAGCGTCCGGCAGGAACAGCTACGTCCCAGGATCCATCCGAACGAGTTTTAATTCGAATATCCTCTTTCAGGTCGGCATAGCCATGAGCGGTATAGCTGTAGCAGGTCAGTTTATGCAGTGGCAGCAACGTGTCGGGAATAACCTGAAAATGATAAAAGTCCCGGCCTTTATTTAACAGTTTTACCGTCAGGTTGCGCAGGGGGGAAATCCGCACCATGATTCGGGCGGTGGCAATATTTCCGGCTACATCTGCCGCTTCGATTTCCAGGTCGTGTAACCCGGGTAAGAGGTTCAGAATTCCATTTTCGGTGGCGGAATTCGTATTCCCGGGATGTTCAAAAAGGCGCTGGAACGAGCCTAGGTTCAGGCGGTACAACCGATAGTCCCGATCCAGATTCACCCGTCTCCCGGTGGCATAATCCAACCGCTGAAGCTTCTTCTGAAAAACAATTTTACCGTCAACTTTCAGCGCAAGCCGATAGATTTGATATACATTGTTAACGCCTTGAACTTTATCCACTGTTTCCACCGCCAGTCCGAAGGGTCCTGTTGCATTGATCGTATCCGGCGGAAGATATATTCCGGAGCGATCAAAGAATAGCGGCAGGGTTCGGGGTAGAACACCGGCATTGATCGTAGCGCCGGAATCCAGGGGAATCACCGCTAATTTACGGAATTGTGGCGGACGCTGATCAGGGATCGAAAATCCATTCAAAAAGGGATTCAGGGGTTGGTCATCAGCATTGCGGATTTCAAAATGCAGGTGTCGTCCGAAGGAATACCCCCGGTTCCCAACCAACCCCAACACATCTCCGCGGGTTACCGGAAATTCACGAGGGGTAAAATATTGGTCGATAATATAGGATTTAGCCTTTTGCTGTTGGACGCGGAGAACTTCTTCCAATTCAGCATTGTAGGATTTAAGGTGGGCATAGACCGCGGTCTTCCCGTCTTTCGTGGTTACGTACAACGCTTGACCATATCCCCCGAAATTGGTCACGATTCGGCTCACATATCCATCATCAACCGCAAAAACTTTTGCCCCGGGTTTGGCTCCGGCTTTGATATCCAGTCCCATGTGATAATGATCGGAACGGTATTCACCGAAATTGGACGACAGTGTTTTTCCGGCATCAGTGGGCCAGAGACGACTATTCTGGGGATATAGAAGCGTCGAAAGGAAATAGAACAGAAGTCCGATTCGATAGTTCATTCGCTGTGGATTCTCATGGTCATTCATGGAAATTTATGGTATCGGCCGGTGTGCTTCCAATTCATAATGATGGATCGGATAAATGCTGCAGAGCGGGTGAAAGCCATTTCGGCCCCGGGGTAAGGGTTAACCCCCCTGTCATTCAGAGGTCACAAGACCGGCTCCTTTCGCAAGAACCGGTCCTGTAAGGAAGAGACTAAAGATTATTGATTACGCAAATCGTCCAGTTGTTTCCGAAGTTCATTCAGTTCTTTTCGCATGGATTTCAGCTCTTCCTGAAAATCTTCATCCAGGTTCGGTTCATCATCCTGAAAAAACATAAAATTACGATTTTGCAGGCCGGGCATTGAAGGCCACTGATTAACGCCTTTACCAAACCAGGCCAATCCGTTTCCCTCCCGCGCTTCCAGCTCAGCCCGGGTTGTTTTTTCTTTCCCCGATCGTAAATAAGTGATTTTTATGATCGTTCCCGGATCCATCGATCCCACCAGTTCCTGTAATTCGTCCACATCGCTAATGCGTACATCGTTCACCTGGAGAATGATATCTCCGGCTCTAAGTTTTGCTTTCTCGGCCGGGCTGTCATTCACAACTTCCGAAACCAGAACACCACCATCACTATCCAGTTTAAAATAGGTCCGAAGCTGGTCCGTGAGTTCCTGAAGCTGAACCCCTAAAAAGGATTTGGGACCGGATAAAAACGAAAATTGTCCCATAAAATCATCCCGGGAATCATCGTTCTCTGCGCCGATCTCAAAATCTTTTGCGTCGACGCCCAATTCAGCTAATTTTTTCTGAATGGCCGGTTCGTTGAGTTTATCAATTGGGAATTCAAACGTTTCGGTGTCACCGTTCCGGGTTACTTCCACTTCCGCAGTTCCATTGTCGATTTCCACCGTTACTTCAATTTTCTTTTCCCGACCATTTTCATCGGAAAATTCAATTTTTTTGGTCATCCTCTGCTGGCCAAACACCAGAGAAGCACTCATCAGAATCCATATCCAATGTTTCATCAGAACCTCCAAACTTGTTCCATTTTCACTACGAAAAAAGGCCCGACCGGTTCCCGTGTGATCTGATTCACGATGGCAAAAGAATCATTTGTCGGTTTTTATTTCCAACCTAAATTCCTGCGATAATATCATTCCGGAGGACTAAGAAGTCCGTGAATATTTTCATAAGCAACTAAGGAGTACGGGGAAATGAAAAAACTTATTTTGAACACCTTATTGGTCACGCTGGGTATGGGATTCATGGCGCCCGTCATGGCGCAAGACCTGCAGAGCAAATTAGAGACTATGGCTAAAAACAATGCCGAAGGTTACCTCGGACCCGCCGTTACCGCCTTTGGTATGGGCGTTAATTCCGGTACGTTTCACACGGCCAAACCGCATAAAATGCTGGGGTTTGATGTTACTATAAATGTAGCCGCAACGGCGATTACGGACGCAGGGAAAACCTATGATTATTACATTCCACCTATCGATGTAAATATCCCCATTGATGTCAACGGCACCAGCTACAACGTGACTTTAAATCTGGATGACGTTTATGAAAGCGATCGCACCTCTTCCACTCTGTTCGGGGAAAATACCAGTAATGCCATCACCGCGGATGAAAATACTGCATCCGATGCAATTTACAGTTCACTGGCCTCTCAGACTGGTTATTCCGAAGCCACGCTTCAAAGCCTGATTCCACAAACCACCATCGCTAATCTATTGAGTGATTATGTTCCTACGATTAACACACCGAAGGGATACAACCTGCCTGCTTTTCCCATGGTTATGCCTCAGGTGAGCATTGGACTTCCCATGAGTATCGAGTTGACGCTACGTGGATTTCCGGAAACTGATCTGGGTGGCGGTATGGGAAAATTATCTTTTGTCGGTTTCGGTGGGAAAATTGGTCTGAATCAGTTCATTCCCATTCCCAATCTGGTGCTTCCCAGGATAGCGGTAGGTTATTACATGACGACCCTAAACATGGCTGATGTCATCACCGCCAATAATAGTATTGCCACGTTACAGGTCAGTAAAAGTATTCCCTTCCTGACGGTTTACGGCGGTATTGGACTGGAAAGCAGTTCCATGGAAGTGAATTATGATTATCAGTACACTGATCTTTCCACAAACCAGACCTCAACTCAGAATGTTAACTTTACCCTGGACGGAAAAAATACCTTCCGGACCATGGTGGGCGTCCGTCTGAAGTTGGCCATCATCAGCATTAACGCTGATTACAACATCGGTGAATTCAATACCTTCAATCTTGGTTTGGGGCTCACGCTTCGATAATCAAGTTATTGGATATACATTAAAAAGGGTCGCTTTCGCGGCCCTTTTTTTTACTTCGATAGTCGCCCGGCCAGAACAACGGTTTGCAGGTTTTCCCAACGCTTTGATGATTGTAAATCTTCTGCCTCTGCTTTGACCAGATACAGACCGATCCGGGCTTTATCACCATTCCCCCGGTGGCCATCCCAGTACAGGACACCTTCCCGGCTCACGACTTGTCGGGAAACCGGGGTGGCAATTTGTCGCCCGGAAGCATCAAAAACCTCCACGGTAAACACCGACTGGTTGTAGGGCAACCGATAATGAATCCACAAACGGTCATCCCGGCCGTCTCCGTCTGGTGAAAAGGGGTCCGGTTCGTACCGAATCACAGCCTTTGCGTTCAATGTATCCACCAGAATACTGTTGGGTTTTCCCGGGGTCATACCATCTTCATCCACGGACACACCCCAACTGCGGAAATCTGCTGAAGGATAATCGGGCCGGAATTTTTCCTGGGAACGTCCGGGGATCAGCGCCCAGTCGGTGGTGAATTCCAATGAATCAATCTTTTTTCCCGTTGGATCCATGAGCAGGATTCGATCGCCACTATTATTTAGTGAGGGCCAGCTTCCGGGGATAACTGTTCTGACAAAATTCAGACCGGCCCAGGATGAATCGGCACCCAGAACAATGTAAACACCCCTGCTTCCGCCAAATTGAGGCAGAATCGCCTCACTGGAACCGTCGGAAATTCGCCACGGGCCGGGAGCAATTTCCCTCTGAAGTATGACTTCCACAAATTCCGCCACCCCCGAATCGGGGATGGCCAGGAATTCATTCAACACCGCACACCCGGGGGAATACCGGACCCAAATCGTATCGGTGGTCATGTTATTCCAGGGATTTCCATCGCCAGAGATATGAAAAGAAATGGTAAGAGGTTGGGGACCTTCTCCGGGCAAAGAAAAAACCGGGAATACTGGAACCGTGTCCAAACGCGAAAGCTCCGGAACTGAAATTTCGGCAATTTCCTCATCGGCAAGTTCGACGCTGATAGAGCCCGTGATGGGTTCGAGTCCCTGATTGGTAACCCGGACCGAACAGCGCACCGCTTCTTCCGGCTCCGGAAATCGGGGTGACCAGTAAAAATCGGGAAGCAATTCTCCGTCCCGGGCTGCCAACAAAACGGAATTGGGACGACCGGGAGTTTGGCCTTCCACAGCGGTACAGGTTTTCCACGAGGAAGGATCGGCGGAGGGAAAG
This sequence comes from FCB group bacterium, assembly GCA_013152835.1. Lineage (GTDB taxonomy): Bacteria > Fidelibacterota > Marinisomatia > Marinisomatales > J089 > J089. The sequence goes on along the minus strand of JAADFQ010000051.1, from coordinate 695 downwards.
GCCGGTGATACTTTTTCCAGTGAATGTTCTTCGGCCAGCGGCCAGTCCGGTGTATAGCGTAATGAATCAATCACTGACCCGGTTAAATCCAGGAGATACAACGCATCTCCGGAATTATTGAGCGTGGGAAACGTTCCGGCAAGAATGATTCCCAATTCCGGTTCAGGCAACCGATTCAATATCGACGAATCACCGGCAATAGTTACCAGATCGAAAGGCCGGAGTATTTTTTCCGACAACATGACTGGAATTTTCCGGCTGTCCATGAGGGACCATCCGGTAAACGGTAAGGTTCCCAGGCTGACCAATTCCACAAACTCGGTTTGATCGTTATTGGGCAGGGGGAAAAATTCATTAAACTGAATCACACTCTCGGGATATCGTATTTTCAAAAGAACCGAATAATGGTTGTTCAGCGTATCCCCATCTCCGGTAATTGACCAGTTTGCAAGCAACTGGTGCAGCCCGGGAGAAAAGGTTCCCAGTGATACTTCCCGGGTCACACTGTCGCCAGGCGCCAGAAACGGCACGGGTTCGCTGGCGAGAATAACGGCATCCTCTGAAATTTGTATGTTCCCGCTGATGCTCGTGAGTCCCGGATTGCTGAGGCTGACCAACGCTGATATTTCGGTGATGGAGTCGGGAATACTGTTATTGTAATTCAGCACTACGGATTGCAAAGCTCCATCGACAGA
>JAADFQ010000050.1 GCA_013152835.1 FCB group bacterium | reverse complement strand
GTAACCGTAGGTTTGTGTGCATTGAGTTTCCCGAAGTTTGAATAATTGGTGTAAAGCAAGTGCGGAAAGTAATTTGCGTCCGGTGATATCCTTGTGAGTAATGTCACAAAATAGAGCTTCAGGAAAACCGGAATCAGGCTGGAGGAGAAACCATCCGGCGACCAATTAAATAATGACTCGTTGCTCCTTATATGGAGCCCTACGCCTGTGCTGAAGCTTCGGTGGGCAGTGCCCGCGGTACCTTTTTTGTGTCGACAAGGGCGACATCCCTCCGATTAATCGGAGGGATCTTCTCCATATCGGGATAAATAACGATGCCATCGCTCCATGCGATGGCATCGTTCCTCCACGGTAAAAATACTCTCATACGGAGTTCCGAGGTCGTTAACTTTGCGGAAGTTTGACTTGTCTCCCGAAGGCCTTGCGTAGGGAGAAACTTCCGCAAAGTTTTCACCGGAAAAGCACCCTTCGACGTGGCTCCGGGTGACAGTACGCAGTCGTAGAGGAAAAAAATTGCTCACGTTCCACGGCTCTGCCTTGGAACGAAACGTAAATGAATAATTTGGGATCTAAAGCAAACTATTTAACAATCAGAATCGGGGCGGGACAGGTTTCCATCACCTTTAACGGTTTGGAGCCGGCAAAGAACTTTTTCAGCGGATGTTTGTGGGAAACACCCATGACGATAATATGATCCTTGCAACCAAACGAAGAAATGCGCTCTACCGGGTCGCCAACCTGAAAATGGGATTTATTCACCACACCGGCACGGTTTAAGAATTTCGTTGCCCGGCGGGCGGCACCGCGATATCCGGGACCGAAACTGTCCTTCTTGGAGACGGTAAGTGTATCCACCTCAAGACCATAGGCGCGAGCGACTCGTATGCCGAAACTTACCGCTTTTACGGTTCCCTGCGAATCATCCACCGGTAACAGGATGCGGTAGGTCTTTTGGGGATCATATTGATTCACCACAAAGATGGAACTATCCAAATATTGCACCAGATCATGAGCCATCCGCCGTTTTTGACTTCCGCCGATGATGGTTACATCAATATCTCCCTGATCCACTTCATCCCGCAATTCGGGGATAATATCTCCCTGACGGAAAATCAATTCCACCTGGTCGCAATAAGTGCCTGAGAGCAATAACTCAAATCGTTCGGACCCGGCCGCGACCAGACGATTTTCATCGAACCCGTCCCCCACGGTCTGGGGACGAATGTATCCGTTTTCAGCCAGAAAATCGAAGGCCCATTCCAATACTTCCACACCGGGATGATCGAAATCCCATTTTTTTAAATTTTCATGCACCAGACCAACTTCATGGCTGGCAAAAGAACTGATCGGATCCCCCACATACAGAATGGTGACCTCCGCCTGAAAAGCGCGGGCAATTTGCATTCCGATTCTCAGGGTTGGTTCCGAATATTCCTTGCTGCCGATAGCAATGAGAAATTTCATCGATGACTCCATTGGCGGGTTCCGTTCATAGCAAAACCCAGTAAAGATTGGCGTAGACAAAGGTGAGGATAATGGAGATTAAACCCATCTTCCATCCCACTTTCATAAAGTCCCTGGCACGCAACAACCCGCTGGCATAAACAATCGTACAGGCCGGGGCAGCCACGGCAGTGAAATATCCGAAGGCGCTGGCGATGGCATTGAGCATTCCGGCATGAATGGGATCTCCCGGAAAATTCAGCACCACCGGACCCAGGACAGCCACCGTGGAAGAACTGCTGACCATATTGGCCAGAAGCGTCGTCAGACTAATGTTGATGAAATCCAGAGAATACCCCAGCCCCCCGTTCATTCCGCCCAGTGCATTCAATACGAGTTGTGACATCCAATCGGCGGCACCGGTCACTTTGATCTGCGTTCCCAGGGAGATGGTAGCCCCAAACAGGACAATAACCCCCCAGTTCACATGACGATTCATGTCCTCCCATTTGACGAGCCCGGTGAGGAGGTAAATGACGACTCCGGTGAGGGCGATAATCCCGATACCCACGGAAGCAGAAAACAGGATCCAACTGAGAAAAATACCGGCAAAAATAACGGCCGCCAGGATTTCACCGCCGGTAATTTTTCCGGCACGGGCCACCTGGATTTTCAACTTGCGCACACCACTGTCCATCATCATTACTTCCGGAATAAAATTCCGCCACAGCACCCAGGACAGAATCGGCAACTGTAACAAAACCAGAGGATAGGCATACATCATCCACTGTCCGTAGGATAAAGGTGTGACCCCGAAATCCCGCCAGTAAATCAGCATAATGGCATTCCGGGCGCCACCGGACGGGGTGCCGATAGATCCAATGATACTTCCATACGCAATGGAAAACAGGAGCAGAGCGGATAGATTCCGTACCTGTTCCTTGTCCGCCTTGGTATACCGAATTAACGTCATGGCAATGGGCAGCATAATGGCCGCCACGGTGTGCTGTCCGATGAAGGAACCGCCAATTGCTGATAAACCGGCGAACCCAAAGGCGATCCGTCGCGTGGAATTCCCGGTCAAACGGATAATGCCAAGGGCAATCCGGGCATCCCAACCCTGTTTAATGATCGCCACGGCCAGCATCAGGGAACCCATGATGAAAAAAACGGCGTCATTCATGAAGGCTTTGGCAACGGAATTTGAATCACCGATTCCAAAATAGACCTGAGCAATGATCATGATAAAGGCGATTCCCGGCAGGGGCATCGGTTCGGTGATGATCAGAATCAGGGACATGATAAAAATGATCATGGTCCGATATCCGGCAACCGATAATCCCGCAGGTGGCGGAAATAGTAAGAGTACGGCAGCGACACCAAAGGCAATAAACACCCATTTGGTCTGGGTGAACCAATAAATGAGATCGGTTGAAATGCGCACTTGGAAAGATTTCATAAATCTAAATTAATGCCAATCCCCGGAATAATCTACGGTTCATGACAGGTTGATTTCGTGGATCTTGCGTCCCTTTTGAAGGAATCTGTCGGCTACCTCATCCCGGAACCAATTCCTCAACTGTGGCCGAAGGGTCACGACGATATGACCCGGATGCGATGAAAGCGCTTCCAGCCCCGGGGAAAACCCCTTTCCGGCGGTCTCCAGAATACCCACTTCATCGATAATAATCCAGGCCAGTTCATCCGGAAAACCGGCCAGCTCCTGATTTGCCCAGGTAAATGTTTCCGCATAGAAGTAATATTTCCCGGCGGTCAAATCAGTTTCCATGGCGATTGACGTACATAAGGGTCGGGTTTCGCCGGTTGCAATCCGAACCAGGTTTTTCGCAAATACGTTCGGTCCGGATTCAACTGCCGGGGAAAAAAATCCATCCATCGTGCCGGAAGATCCCTGGGCAATCAATTGTTCAATCCAGGTGGTTTTCCCGGAGCCTTCGGCACCAAGAATGACGAAGAGAAAGGGCTGCCCGGCGGCCAGACCCTGCTGGTACAACGATTCCGGACGTACGTGCTCCTTTTCTGTTCCCGGCGACCATTCCTGGGTAAAACGGATCAAATCGGCAAATATACCGGACAGGAAATCAAGCCAGGGAGAAATATGCCACAGAGCCCCCTGCGACCGACGAAAACGAATCCATTCTTCCATCCAGATCCGGCGTGCCTGCGGTACCGTAGCACGGGCGATCGACAGCATTTCCTCCAGGTTTTTCATGCCCAGCCGTAACAGAATGCCGGTCATCTGGTCCCGCGTAAGTCGAACCGAAGCCACCTGAAACAATAAAAACAGGATCACACCCCGGGCGGCCATGACCAGGGTCTGGTTCAAGCGTATCGAATCATAACGAAAGACGAGAAAGGTCTGATCCGGGTGGGATGAAACCAGGGGTACGACGATAATCAGAAGAAGAATGGCAACCCAGAATTGAATCTTCTTCAATGGCCGGGCGGCCCGGGGAATCAACAGACTCACCCAGAGAACACCGAAAGCAGCCCACAAAACCGGATGCTGTGACAGGTTCCACAGGGACAGGAAGAGAATCCCCAGGGAAAACCCCCAGCGCATCTTTGAAGGTTGATTAGTCAGCACCGGTCTTCAAACGATGCTCAATTCGGAGATGAAGCTTCCAGGCCAACCCGGCCGCCAAAACTCCGACGGTGAGATGGAGACCAACGTAAAGTCCCAACGCCCACCACCCGGCCTGACCGCCGATTTTCCGGGAAATTTCTTCAATCATTTCCAGAATAACAGGAATGAAATCCATTCCGAATAAAATTGTTTTGGTTACAATTTCCTGGATCAGGGGGTAAACGCCAATCACCAACCCGGTCATTAAAAAGGCGATCCACCCGGTTCCCAGCATCAGGAAAATCACTTCCGTCAAGACACCTTCCATCATAATACCGACGAAAGGACCAACTTTCACAAAGGTAAAACTCATCAACTTAATGGAAGCCGCCACGGCGGCCATGAGCAGGGAACTCCCGCGTTTATTCCGGGTGGAACGGGCGATCAGCAGAATCACCAGTCCGGTAGCCGACAATACGCTTCCCGAGAAGGGAACATGGAAAAGATGGAGTAAATTGCCCATGGTGGCTTCGGAGAGACCCCAGAGTCCTCCGAAAACACCAAAAAAGACAAGATCGTTGCGGGAATATCCCGTTTGGGTCCGGGTCACGAATTTTCGCTACAGGATAAATAAAACGAAACGCATGACATCAAAATAGTCGGTGGTTTCAAAACGTACGGTCAGATCATCCAGCGACCGGGCACCCGGGTACCAGGATGCCTTATAAGCAAAGGTCGCATTGGTAAAACGGATATCCACCTGAAAATGGTCCCGGGCAGGAAACAGACATGCCGACAGGTCCCCTTTCAGGGCACGCTTGACGCCTTCCCGAATCCGGCTCAGGATCAAGTCCGGTTGAAAGCTGACTACCGAATCACCGACAGCCTCTTTTACCGCCACGGTTTCCAGCGCCGGTAGCAGGGTTTTGGAATAATCACAGAGTGCCTGATCACCAGCCAAAAAAACGGTGGGAACCTGGTAGAGCCGCGCCGCATACCCGTGGAGCATAAATTCATTGGTCAGGTCACCGTTGATCCGGAATTCGGCAATTCGCGAGGAAGTCATGGTATGCGCCAGCGGATTTCCGCCGGTCGCCGCCCCGGAGTGATACCCGATAAACAGAAGGGCATCGAACGATTCGTCCAGTTCCTGGATCATGGCCAACGGATGCCCGCTCCAACCGCGAATCAGGCGCGCTTCCGGCGGAAGTTGCCCGGCCAGAATATTACGACCCGTGGCATGGGCATCTTTGATGACAATATCATCGGCCCCAGCGGCTAACGCGCCCTGGCAGGCGGCCACCACTTCGGCGGTCATTTGCTGGCGGAATTCGCTGTAATCCGGTTTCGTGTGAGTCGCTTCATCCCAATGGGTGATTCCGGTGACCCCTTCAATGTCGGCGCTGATATACACTTTCATGGTTTTATATCCTGATCGTTATTTGAGGAAGGAGGAAAATTACAGCCAAAGTCAATTTCAAGGCAGGAATTATCACCAGTGGCGTTCGTCTGCCCGAATACCACCTTCCATCCGCCTTGAATCCCGTTTGTAAGCAGACCTGGAACCGGCGTACAATTATTCATGGATTTGGTACAGATACTTTCTACCTACGGATATTGGGCCCTGGCCGTCGGAATCCTGATGGAGGGTGAAACCATTCTGGTGGTCGCCGCCTTTTTGGCCCGCCGGGGCTATCTGGAACTCCACTGGGTCATCCTGATCGCTTTCATCGGTACCTATATTACCGATCAAACCTTGTTCCACATCGGAAGACACCGGAGATTTCCGCTGCTTACCCGGCGGCCCGGCTGGGATCAGCGCGTGGCGACCTTGCGCCGGTGGCTTCAACGCAACCAGAATCTGGTGATAGTGGGTTTCAGGTTTGTCTATGGTTTTCGGACAGTAACACCCTATATGCTGGGCGTATTTCGGATCCCGGTAAAAAAATATTTCATTCTCAATGGATTAGGGGGGCTGGTCTGGTCTTTTGCCATCGCATATTTGGGATATGGATTCGGTCTATTTATTGAAGAAATACTCGCCGATGTAAAGCAGGCGGAATTGTGGGTTCTGGTCGGAATATTTGCCGGATCGGTCGTTTTAATAATTTTCCACCAGATTCGGCGAATCCGGGCCCGGGCTCGATTGGGAATCCCTCCGGTATCGAATGATCCGACTATCGAAGCGTCCAGTCCAGGGAAATCTGAGTAGTCGTACCGAACACGCCCAAGGGTACAACCGAATAGTTCATCGACCACTGTCCGGCTGAGCCAAGTGACCAAATCAGTCCACCGCCCACGGCCCACTGTTCTTCGTCATAATTAAAGCGATATCCGCCGCGGAGAAACAGCCAGTTATTCCATCCCCATTCCAATCCTGCATTCAGGTGTTCCGGACTGTCATTCGGATGTACAGCGTCAATGGCCAGGGTTAACCGGGAAATGGGTGAGGGGAAAAAGGCTTTCCCCGGACCCATGACATCAACGGCAATACCGATTTGAATTCGCAAGGGCAGCGGCCAGGATTCGGTCTTCAGGTTAACATCGCTGGTGTAATTCCCGTCAATGGATTCATCAATGTCGGCTTTGGCCAGCAGATCACGTCCTTCATACTTAATATCGCCCCCAAAATTGGTAAGCGCCATTCCAATTCTCAAATCATGAAAATCAGTACGCAGAATCGATCCGATATCGAATGCAAATCCGGAGGCAGTTTCATTGTAGGCCGAAAGATGGATGGTTTTCATGGTTAAACCATAGCCCAACCGATCGCTCACCTGGCGTGCCAGGCTGATTCCCAGCGCCAGATCCAGTACACCGTAGGTAAGACCATTGCCGTCCGGCTCCCCGACCGTAGTGACCGGTTGTTCGTCCATGCTTAATGCCGATAGGGACAGGCCCAGCGCCGTTCCCCGACCCAATGGCGATAAAAGTGATATATAATCTTTACGGATATCCAGCGCCCAATCCAGATGATGGAAGGAAGCCG
>JAADFQ010000049.1:7170-10884 GCA_013152835.1 FCB group bacterium | reverse complement strand
TATTACCCCGATGGGGAAGATGCCCTGATCTTCAGGAAATGTATCCATCATCAACAGGAAACAACGAGTGAATTGGTTTAGACGTACAAAAAAGAATTTATTGGAAACCGAAAAGAAGAATATTCCGGACGGTCTGTGGATTAAATGTCCTTCATGCAGTGAAATCCTGTATAAACCGGAGCTGGATAAAACCTTATCGGTTTGCCGGCATTGCGGTCACCATTTCCGGGTCCGGCCCCAGGTCTATTTGGACCTGCTTCTGGATGAGGGTACGGCCAACGAATTGAATCCGGAACTTAAGTCCCGGAACCCCCTGGGATTTAAAGAAGGACGTAACTATTCCGACCAATTGAAAAAAGCCGCGAAAAAGACCGGCGCCAACGAGGCCGTCCGCTGTTTTCAGGGATTACTGGATTCCATCCCGGTTGCGTTGGGTGTTATGGATTTTGGATTCATCGGTGGCAGCATGGGATCGGTGGTTGGTGAAAAAGTAGCCCGACTAACGGCCTATGCTACGGAGAATCATTGTCCGCTGATTTTGATCTGCGCTTCCGGCGGCGCGCGAATGCAGGAAGGCGCCCTGTCCCTGATGCAAATGGCCAAAACCAGCGCCTACCTGGCAAAATATTCTGAAGAAGGCGGGTTATATATCCCGATTTTGACCGATCCCACCAGCGGAGGGGTTACGGCCAGTTACGGAATGTTGGGCGATGTTATTCTGGCTGAACCGGGTGCTTTTATCGGTTTTGCCGGTCCGCGGGTAATCAAGCAAACCATCGGGCAGGATTTGCCAAAAGGTTTCCAGCGATCGGAATTTTTACTGGACAAAGGTTTTGTGGACCATATCGTCACGCGGAAGGATCTGAAACCAACCCTGGCGAAAATCATCAGGCATCTCCATGGCACATAAACCATACATTTTAGTTACCAATGATGACGGTATTTATGCCCCCGGGATCTATGCCCTGTGGGAAGCAATGACCACCCTGGGCGAAGTTACCGTGGTTGCTCCCGATACGGAAAAAAGCGCCGTGGGACACGCGATTACGATTGTGGACCCCATCCGTACTCAACCGGTGAATCGCCGGAGTGGATTTCAGGGGTTTGCTGTTACGGGAACTCCCGCGGATTGCGTTAAAATTGCCGTTCGCTCCCTGTTGGATCGGAAACCGGATCTGATTATTTCGGGAATTAATGCCGGTGCCAATGTGGGGAATAATATCATCTATTCTGGCACCGTTTCAGCCGCGACGGAAGGAACCATGCTGGGAATTCCTTCGATTGCCGTGAGTTTGAATTCATTTCAGGGGGAACATTGGGAAACGGCTCAGAAATTCGCCCGTTTGTTCGCATCACAAACATTGAAACGATCCATTCCTGTAGGGACACTGCTTAACGTTAATATTCCTGATCGGGCAATCAACGACATCCGTGGAATCCGTCCGGCCCGGCAAGGCCAGGTTTATTTCAAGGACCGGTTTGAAAAACGGGAGGATCCCCGGGGACGGGTTTATTACTGGATGACCGGGGAAATTGTGGACCCCTCGGAGAGTGAACAGGACGACAGCGTGTTGCTACATAAAGGGTATGTGACCGTGACTCCCATCCATTACCAGTTAACGCATGAATCATTTTTAACCGAATTGGATTCCTGGGAGCTGGACGATTAATGCCCGCTGGTGGAATTCTGATTCTTGATTATGGGAGTCAGTATACGCAACTGATCGCCCGGAGGATCCGTGAACAGCATGTCTTTTCGGAAATCGTTCCCTGCGGGATCACGGGCCGGCAAATACTGGAGAAACAACCCAAAGGAATCATTTTATCCGGCGGTCCATCCAGTGTGAATGAACCGGATGCCCCGGGCATTGATCCGGATGTTCTGGATTTGCCCATTCCGATTTTAGGAATATGTTACGGTCTCCAGCTTATGACCCTACGGTACGGCGGAAAGGTTCACACGGTCGGCAGCGGGGAATACGGGGTCGCCGAAATTGAAATCCGGAATCCGGATGTAATTTTCCGGAATGTATCGTCTTCAACCCGGGTTTGGATGAGTCACCGGGACCGGGTGGAGTCAGTTCCCGAGGGCTGGAACATATTGGCGGAAACGACCAACCGGGTGATTGCTGCCGTGAGTAATGCGGATGATACGCGGCTGGGAATCCAGTTCCATCCGGAAGTCGTTCATACTCCGGAAGGAGAGACGATTCTCCGTAATTTTCTGTTTCGGATTGCCCAGTGTTCCGCCGACTGGACGCCGGGAAATTTCATTCAAGAGCAGGTGGAAATTATTCGCCGTCGCGTGGGCCATCGGAAAGTCTTGGTTGGCGTCAGTGGCGGTGTGGATTCCACGGTAACTGCCTCACTGTTGAACCGGGCGATTGGTGATCAGGCGATTGCCGTCATGATTGATCATGGCCTGTTGCGGAAAAATGAAGCCGCCGATTGCGTGACTGCCCTGCGGGACGGATTAGGTGTCAATATTCATTTATACGATCAGTCGGACATTTTTCTTTCCCGGTTAACGAATATTGAGGATCCGGAAAAAAAGCGCAAAATCATCGGTGAACAGTTTATTCGTTCTTTTGAACAGGTTTCCCGGCAATTCTGTGACGTGGATTTTTTAGCCCAAGGCACCTTGTACCCGGATGTGATCGAAAGTGGTGTCAATGCGGGCCGGGGAACCGCCGCCGTCATTAAATCGCATCACAATGTTGGCGGATTACCTGATAAAATGGATCTGGACCTGATTGAACCGCTTCGGGATTTATTCAAGGATGAGGTGCGAAATGTGGGGCGGGAGCTGGGACTACCCGAATCGTTGATTGGCCGCCATCCGTTTCCTGGTCCCGGATTAGCCGTGAGGATTTTAGGTCCGGTCACCCTGGAACGTCTGGAAATTCTGCGGGCTGCCGATGATATTTATTTGCGTGGTTTACACGAAGAGGGGCTTTATCGGGAAATTTGGCAGGCCTTTGCCGTGCTGCTTCCCATCCGAACGGTAGGCGTCATGGGTGACCAGCGGACCTATGATAATGTAGCCTTGCGGGCCGTGACCAGCACTGACGGCATGACCGCCGACTGGTATCCGCTCCCCAATCGGGTTCTGCGAACATTATCCAGTCGAATTGTCAATTCCGTGGATGGCGTAAACCGGGTCGTGATGGACATCACCAGCAAGCCCCCCGGAACCATTGAATGGGAGTAAATTAGCCTTTAACCCAAGCTGGGAGAATAGTATATGTGTGGTATTGTCGGATATTTAGGACACCGTGAAGCGGCTCCGCTATTGATCCAGGGATTGAAACGTCTGGAATATCGGGGCTATGATTCGGCCGGACTGGCGATTTATGAACCGGACGGAATCCGGATTATCAAACGGACCGGAAAAGTCAAAACGCTGGAATCTGCCGTTGCCGGCTCAACACTGACCGGGACGATCGGTATGGCCCACACGCGCTGGGCAACCCATGGCGAACCCAATAATATCAATGCCCATCCACACACGAATTCGGACGGAACCACGGCCCTGATTCATAATGGAATTATTGAAAATTACGCCGTGCTGAAATCACAGCTTGAGGAGCAGGGAATCCGGTTTCAATCGGAAACCGACAGCGAAGTACTTGTGCACCTGATTTCCAGTTTACTTCGCGCGGAATCCCTGGATTTCAGTGAAGCGATTCGTCAGGCGTTGCAATTAGTGATCGG
>JAADFQ010000049.1:0-7132 GCA_013152835.1 FCB group bacterium | reverse complement strand
CATCAACTGGTGGCCGCCCGGTTGGGCAGTCCGCTGGTTTTGGGTATCGGCGAAAATGAATTTTTTCTGGGTAGTGATGCCTCTCCGATTGTGGATCATACCCGGAATGTGATTTATCTTGATGAAGGCGAAATGGTCACCCTGTCGCCGGACGGTTATGAAATCAAAAAGATTACCAATAACGTTTGTGTTACTCCGGTTGTCACCGAGCTGAACTGGTCGGTGGAACAGATTGAAAAAGGGAATTTTCCGCATTATATGCTCAAGGAAATCCACGATCAGGAACAGACCATCATGGACACAATGCGGGGTCGGTTGGACGTGGAAAACGGGACGGCTCACCTCGGTGGTATTCATGACTGTCTGCCCCGGATCGAGCGAGCGAAACGCTTCTATATTACTGCCTGCGGAACTTCCTGGCACGCCGGTTTAATTGGAAAATATTTACTGGAAGAATACGCCGATATTCCCGTGCATGTGGAATATGCTTCCGAATTTCGGTACCGCCGAACCGTGCTGGACAGTGAAACGGTAGTGATTGCCATCAGTCAGTCCGGGGAAACGGCGGATACATTGGCTGCGATTCGAAAATCTAAGGATCAGGGTGCGCTCACCCTGGGGATTTGCAACGTGGTGGGAAGTTCCATCGCCCGGGAAACTCACTGCGGTATCTACACCCATGCCGGTCCGGAAATCGGCGTGGCCTCCACCAAGGCCTTTACAGCCCAGGTAACGGTTCTGTCTATGCTGGCGCTCATGTTGGGCCGGCGAAGTAATTTATCGCTTGCGGAAGGCCGGCGAATTACCAAATCCATGAATAGCCTCGGCGCAGTAACCCGGACGATTCTGGAAAACAGCGCTCCCATCGAAACCGTGGCCCGGGAAAATGCCCTGGCGGAACATTTTCTTTACCTGGGGCGGGGTTTGAATTTTCCAGTGGCGCTGGAGGGTGCCCTGAAGCTGAAGGAAATTTCCTACGTTCATGCGGAAGGCTATCCGGCGGCGGAAATGAAGCACGGTCCGATTGCCCTGATCGACATCAAAATGCCGGTTGTATTTATCGCCCCACATGATTCCACCTTTGAAAAAATCCTGTCCAATATTCAGGAAGTCAAATCCCGGAAAGGAAGGACCATTATTCTTACGGATAAACGGACCCCGGACCTGGAACGCCTGGCGGACTACCTGATTGAAATCCCCACAACACACCGTCACATCTTTCCTATTGTTGCGGCGATTCCGCTCCAGTTACTGGCATACCATCTGGCGGTCATTCGGGGTTGCGACGTGGATCAACCCCGTAATCTGGCAAAGAGTGTTACGGTGGAATAGTGGAATAAAGTAATGTATGGAGATATTATATACGTTTAAATTTTACCGTAAAGAATAGGGAATAAACGACCGCAACCAATCCTTGACGACGGAGTCACTCCGATGAAGATATCTCCCTTGAATTTCATCAAACGTTTACTAACCACCGCACAATGAATCCACGCTTTGTCCTTTATTCCTTAAGTCGTATTATGGGAATCCTGGCCATCGGTATGATTCCGCCCCTCGTGTTGTCCTATTATTTTCATGAAACGGATCATGCGCAGTTTCTTATTCCCATATTGCTATTGGGAATTATATCCCTGTATTCCTTTATTTATAATCCTTCCAACCTGGATTTAACGATAAAGGAATCCATCCTAATCGTTGTGAGCGCATGGATATTTGCCTCTTTGTTCGGAGCCTTGCCATTTATTCTGAGTCATGTTCTGCCTTCATTGACGGATGCATTTTTCGAAACTATTTCCGGATTTACCGCGACCGGTTCCACCGTTTTACCCGACATTGATTCGCTACCCGGGAGTATTTTATTTTGGCGGTCCGAAACCCATTGGCTGGGTGGAATGGGAATCGTCGTCCTGGCCATTGCGATTTTTCCGTCCTTGCGGAATAAAAATGCGTTATTCAGTTCGGAGGCTCCGATTTCCATCAATGAGGATCGAATCTACCCGCGGATTGCATCAGTGGCCTTGTCGTATTGGAAGGTCTATATTTTCTTCACCGTGGTCGAAATTATTCTGCTTATGCCGGTGATGGGCTGGTTTGACGCCGTAACCCAGTCCTTTGCCACCATAGCGGGAGGCGGGTTTTCCACCCACAATGCCAGTATTGCCTATTTTAACAGTCGGTATGTTGAATTGATTGTCATGATTTTCATGATTATCGGGGCCACCAGCTTTGTTCTCCATTACCAGGCTCTGCATGGATCATGGCATTATTTTAGCAACACTTCCATGCGACTCTTTCTGACGACAATTTTAAGTGCCACGGTATTAATAACCCTGAATCTTTATTTATACAGCTATCACGAAATGACTTTATTATCCGCTTTTCGAAAGGCCCTTTTTCAGGTGGTATCCGTTATTACAACCACCGGGTTTGCCACGGAAAATTTCAAATACTGGCCACCGTTCAGCGTTCTGGTCTTGATTATTCTCATGTTTGTCGGCGGTACATCTGCATCTACCAGCGGATCGATTAAGGTTTGGCGACTGGATATCATGATTAAAAACTTCCGTCGCCTTTACCACCGGATTCTCCATCCGAAAATCATTGAACATGTCTGGTCCAATGAAAAATTAATTACCCAGGATACACAGTTAAAAGTTCAGGGTTTTATTGCTTCCTATCTGTTGATTTTCCTGATTTCCGGATTTGTTCTGGTCCTGTTGGGAAATTCATTGGGAACGTCATTCAGCGCGGCGGCGGCGACCCTGGGAAACGTGGGACCGGGGATTGATCAGGTTGGGCCTTTTGATAATTTTCTCCATTTTTCAGTTCCGGCAAAATGGATTTTATCCCTCGATATGTTGTTTGGTCGCCTGGAAATATGGACGGTCTTTACGTTATTTTTACCGGATTTCTGGGTTGGTTGATCTCGGAATCAGGCGAAACCGATAGCCTCCCGGTTACGGCGTAAATCTCCGGAATTTTTTTATACTTGCTGATGTCTATGACGGAGAGGCTGTGTAAATTTCCAAATCTATTTTTATGAAGAAATCGATTCGGTGAGAAAGATAAGCACGCATAATCTGAAAACGGGGATGATACTGAAAATTCATTCCGCGCTGGGTATCGTCATGATCCTGGGTTTCCTGTATCCGGTTTTTGGTCAAAGTACATCAGCCGAAACCAATGAGGAACCACAGGATACGGTAGCGCTCAGTCTGGAAGCCTATAACCAGGGGAAATATAGAATTGCCCTGCATTGGCTGGAAACTCTGGCGCTTCCCGATTCCAGTCCTTTATCTCCGGTTATCATGGAACTAAAAGTTCAATGTTACCGTCTCACTGGCCAACCGGTTAGGGCCAAAACAACGGCTGCGCAATTTTTCCAACTATTCCCGGATCATCCTCTGGGTGTGATGGTGAACATGGCTCTGGGTGACATGGAAATCAATCGGGGGAATTTTGACCTGGGGTTGGAGGATTATTTTCTGGCCCGCTCACGGCTGGTTCCTCCGGCATCACCGGACTCGGTGGATCGCCGTATTCTAAATACAATTCCCTTTGCCGCTCCCGGATTTAACTTTGATTCGCTGCAAGTTAAACTGACTCAACCGCCAACAAGTTCACTGATAAATCTGGCCAGGGCTTACCAGTATTTAGCCCGGGGGCAAGTGGATGAGGCCGCCCTGTTGCTGGGGAATCTTGATCGGGCCGGATTACCTCCGATTTACCAGGACTATTATGATAAACTATTGCTGAAATCCTATCAGCCGGCCAGACCGTCTCTGATGGTCGGCGCTATCCTGCCCCTGTCCGGCGAGGAGGCTACTGCGGGACAAACTTTTATGGACGGGCTGAAATCCGGATTAAAACCCGATCCGGACAGTTCGGTGGAACTTCAAATCGTTGTACTGGACAACGGAGGAGATCCCCTGAAAACTATCGCTCTGTGCAATCAGGCCTTGGCGAATTCCTCACTGAATTTGATTATTGGACCTCTGAATGATATTAACGCTACCCTGGCGGCGAATACCCTGTCGGGAAGGGATATCGCTCTTATAATACCCAATTCCGTGACCGACGGATTGGCAAATCTTGGTTCTAATATTGTTCAGATTAACGGAGATTTATCATCCCGGGGTCGTGCAGCGGCTCGGTATGCCCGTCTCGTACGGGGATTGACTTCCATGGCGGTGCTGGCACCCTCCGATAACTTTGGCCATCCCATTGTGGAAGCCTTTATCGATGAATATGAATATCTCGGGGGGAAAATACTGGTTCAGGAATGGTATTCCGGGAAGCCGGAGAATCTGCGAAGACAATTTTCTGCTCTTAGAAAAAAAGCCTGGGAGCTGGAATCGGAAGCAACTCAATATGATGAATTTCTGGGGATGGAGATCGACAGCCTGGAAGGTCTGTTTAACGTGAGCGACGAAACCTTTTTTAATTTGCCGGAAACGGAGGAAAAATCACTTACAGCTTCCGATTCAAATAAAGTGGAATTGAATACAATTCCCGGTTTATTTATGCCCATTCATGCCGAAGATGTTTCCTTTATCGGAACTCAATTTCCACTCTATAATTTGAATACGGTCATTATTGGCAATGAAGGGTGGCATAATCTGGATGTATTAAACCAGGATATTGTAGGACCTCATATTCAGGGATTGACAACAGTCGCGCCTTTTAATGCGGATGTGGCGCCCGATTTTGAATTGACAGCGATAGGAAAGGAACAACGGAGCTATTTCATCGAGGGAAAAGATCTGGCCCGGTTCCTGTTGGCGATTAGTCCGGACACGATTCCGAATCGCGCTCTGATCCGGGATCGAATTGCGAATTTGTCTGAAATTCAGGTAGGTTCCATGACATACTGGTTTTCCGCCGGCGATGAGCGGTTAAACCAGGCCTATCATGTCTATCAGTACAAAGGAAAACGATTTATTGATCAGGGTGTTTTTGTGAACGACTCATTACGGACTATTCCTCCCTTAACACCTTGATGACTGCAATTCAGGATTACTCGGATGTTTTTCACACTCCCGCCTTTGTTGCGGGTTTTTCTTGCCGCAATCACCATTCTCACCATCCGGATGATCGTGAACGATTGACGTTGGAACTGGGTTTGAATCCGAAACACTTGGTCATTCCCCAGCAAGTACATTCGGCCACGGTTGCCTGGGTGAACGACCCGGGATATCTGACGAAGACCGATGGCATTATAACCGTTAACAAACAGTTGGTGTTGTCGATCCAGGTGGCGGATTGTATTCCAGTTTTTCTGGGGGACGGTAACACTGGCTGGGGATTGGTTCATGCAGGATGGCGCGGGCTGGTGGCTGGAATCTTGCCCAACGCAATACGGAAAATGATTTCCAAGGGAAGTCATAGTAAAAATATCACTGTGTTATTGGGACCGGCTATTTGTTCAAAGCATTTTGAGATCGGCGAGGATATTAAACAACAATTTGATCCTCAATTCGTGTCATATCGGGAGAACAGGCTGTTTGTAGATTTAAAAGGAATTGCCCGGAATCAGTTGGTAAAAGAAGGAATTCCGGAAAATCAAATTATCGTTCACTCCGGTTGTACGTGGGAGGACGAGGATCGCTATTATTCCTATCGCCGGGAAGGACAGGCTGCCGGTCGCATGATTGCAATCATGGGATGGAAACATTCCTGACTTCCACCGTGTCATTCCGTACGTATAAATTCACTGATAAAGGAAGGGACCATGACGTATCTGGACGCAATACTCCTGGGGGCATTACAGGGTTTGACCGAATTCCTGCCGATAAGCAGTTCGGGCCATTTGGTTATCGCTCAGGCACTCCTTGGAATCGAGCTTCCCGGGAAAACGTTCGAAGTCATATTGCACCTGGGATCCCTTGGGAGTATCCTAATCGTTTTCCGGAATGATATTTATTCGCTGATTCGGACCCTCCATACTTCCGAAACGTGGAAATTCATTGGCCTTCTGGTTCTGGCTACCCTGCCCGCAGCCGTAATCGGAATTGCCTTTGATAACCAGATAGACCGCGCCTTTGATAGTCCCCGTCTTGTGGCGGTGAGCCTGTGGATCACCGGTTTCATTTTGCTCAGTACGCGGTGGTTCCAATCACGGGGCAAAACGATTAATTGGCAACGCGGGTTGGGAATCGGCTTTGCCCAGGCCCTGGCCATTGTTCCCGGTATATCCCGTTCCGGTTCTACGATCAGCCTGGCGATGGCTCTGGGCGTTCCGGCGAAAGAAGCCGCCCGGTTCTCCTTTTTATTGGCTTTACCCGCTATTCTTGGCGCCGGATTGCTCACCGGACTCAAGGTACTGAAGTCCCCGGAAGTATCGCTTTCCTGGAGTGTAAGTTTGATTGGTTTCCTGACTTCCCTGTTCGTGGGTTGGGCGGCTTTGACATGGTTGATTCATTTAGTTTCCAGAGGAAAATTTTATCAATTCAGCGGGTATTGTTTTGTCTTAGGACTGGTTGCTTGGGTAATCTGATATGAGCGCGACATTACTGGCTTTCATCGGGTATCTCATCATCGTGTTGGCGGTGGGCTTGGCGACTGTCAGGATCACCAGGAATATGGATGATTTTGCCCTGGGTGGACGCCGGCTGGGTCCCTGGGTAATCGCCTTTTCCGAACGTGCGTCCGGCGAATCGGCCTGGCTTCTGATCGGGTTACCCGGTGCAGCGATGGTGTCCGGCCTGTTGCAATTATGGACGGTGGTTGGCTGTATTACGGGGATTATTGTTTCCTGGATTATTATTGCCAAACCGTTGCGCCTGGCTACAGGAGAATATCAGGCTCTGACGTTACCCGAATTACTGGCCCGGAAAACCGGCGATCAATCGGGATTGATCCGACTGGTATCTTCGCTGATTATCATCTTCTTTTTCACCTTTTATGTCGCAGCACAATTTTCCGGCGCCGGGAAAGTGCTGAATGTCACATTCGGAATGACCGAAATGAACGGGATGATTCTGGGAGCGGTTATCATTGTTTTTTATACGATGATGGGAGGCTTTCTGGCCGTAGCCTGGACGGATCTGGTCCAGGGAATCATCATGATTGGTACACTGGTTATTTTACCGCTGGCCGGATTCATTGAATTGGGACGATTGCATCCCAC
>JAADFQ010000048.1 GCA_013152835.1 FCB group bacterium | reverse complement strand
CACGACCAAAGAGACTGAACACGATCGGCCGATCAGTCCCCGGGAAATTGTGGATGAGGGATGGATGACCGTAAAAGATTGGGAACAGGCTTCCCGATTGGCCTTGGCTGTCTTTTCTTTCGGCCAGAAGGTGGCTCAGGAACATGGATTGATTTTGGTGGACACCAAATATGAGTTGGGGCGATCCCCTGACGGTGAACTCTGTCTAGTGGATGAGTTGCACACGCCTGATTCCAGTCGATATTGGATAAAATCAAGCTATGCGGACCGGATAGAACGAGGTGAAGAACCGGAAAATATTGACAAGGAATTTCTCCGTCTCTGGTTTGCGGATCATTGCGATCCCTACGGGGATGATCCGCTACCAGAAGCACCGGAAGAGCTGGTGGTGGAATTGTCGGCCCGGTATATCGACCTGTATGAACGGATTACGGGGCAATCCTTTGAGTTTCCGAAAACAAACCTTCCGGTTCACCAGCGGATTGTAAATAATTTGCAATCCGTACTGTAATTTGATTGCCGCTCTCAAATGAACTGGAAGGTAATACCGGTAATACCTATATTATCACGGTAATTGATAGAGGAAATAATGCAAAAAACAGTCAGCTTCAAAATAGAGGATAATTTCTTGGAGGAATTGGAAACCCTTTCACGGGAAGTACACCTGACAAAGAGTGCGTTGATCAAGCAGTCGTTGAAATTTTATCTGGATAATTATGACGGTATCATTGCCAAGACCCGGGATGAAGATCCGGATAAAAAATTAATCGATCACGAAGATGTGTTAAAGGAATATGGCCTCCTGTAAAATGGAGCCCGACAGAATCATCCCATGGACCTTGGTAAATCCCGTCCTTGCGGGCGACATCCCGATCCCGGAATGACTCAAAAGGATTCATCTACACTGAAACGTCGGCGTGGCGTTCACCATTTCGGGATAAAATGGGATAGTCGGGCAGTTAAAGACCTGCGAAGCATAGACCGGGAACAGGTCAAAGTCATTCTGAAAAAAATAAGTGAACTGGCTAATGATCCTTTTCAGGGTAAACAACTCCGGGGTCAGTTTCAGCACTACCGACGAATTCGAATCGGAAATTACCGGGTTATTTATTCGGTTTTGAAAGAGTTCATTACCATTCAAATCCTTCGCATTGGATCGCGCGGTAAAGTTTACAAACGAAAAATTTAGCGTTGCCGGGTAAAACAGAAATTCGGCAGACATTGAAAAGAAAGATATCTTAGACTTGAATATTATCATGAAGAGACCATCATTAAGGATCAAGTTATGAAAGCTGTGATTATTATGGGTTCAGCCAGCGATGAAGATCATGCCCAATCCGTTATTTCCGGATTGGAAAAGGAAGGCATTTCCTGGGAAAAACATGTGGCATCGGCGCACAAGCAACCCCGCGAAGTGCTGAAAATCCTGGAAGCGGCTGACCATCAACGGGACACGGTATTTATCACGATTGCCGGCCGTTCCAATGCCCTTTCCGGTTTTGTGGCCGCCAACACCAAAATGCCCACCCTGGCCTGTCCGCCATTCAAGGACAAGTTGGACATGCTGGTGAACATTCATTCCACTCTGCAAATGCCCAGTCAAACACCGGTGCTTACTATCCTGGACCCCGGAAATTGTGCAATGGCCGTCAAACGCATTTTTGCGCTTCATCACGATGTCTGATTTTGTCGATCACCGACTTCTAGCCTTGACCCCCCTGGACGGACGCTATGGCTCCCGGCTGGAAAAACTGGCGGACTATTTTTCAGAGCTGGCTCTGATTCGCGCCCGTGTCCGGATCGAGGTAGAATATCTTATTGCCTTAAGCCAGTTGGACACCTTGCCGAACTGCCCGCCGCTGGAAGAAGATGCGATTACTAAACTGCGAACGTGGGCAGACGCCTTTTCCACCGAGGAAGGGCAGAACGTCAAAGAATGGGAATCAAAGACCAATCATGACGTAAAAGCAGTAGAATTAGTGATCGCCCATCAGTTAACCGCCTGGGGATTGGATGTCTACCGGCCCTGGGTTCATTTTGCCCTAACATCGGAGGATGTGAATAATCTGGCGTACACCCTGAACTGGAAAAACGCTCTTAAGAAGATATGGTTACCTGAACTTAAATCGTTGGAGCGGGTCCTAACATCAAAAGCTCATGATTACGGAAAGATTCCCCTTCTGTCTCTGACTCACGGTCAACCGGCCACGCCTACTACCGTCGGTAAAGAATTGGCGGTGGTTGTACATCGTCTCCGGCGGCAGCGGGCAACATTGACTCAGCATCGATTCACCGGCAAATTTTCCGGCGCTACCGGATCCTGGGCTGCTCATCAGGTAGCGGCTCCCCGGGTGGATTGGCCCCGGTTCAGCCGGGATTTTTTACAGCGGTTTGATTTGGATCTGAACCCGCTCACAACCCAGGTGGAACCGTACGATTCACTGAGTGAAAGTATGCATGTTCTCATGCGGATACATTCCATCCTGATCGATTTTTCCCGTGACATGTGGCTCTACATCAGCCGGGGAATATTTGCCCAGAAAAAAGCAGAGGAAGAAGTGGGCTCTTCCACCATGCCTCACAAAATCAATCCCATCGCTTTTGAAAACGGAGAAGGGAATCTGGGACTGTCCAATGCCCTGTTTGGTTTCCTGACCAACCATTTGACAACGTCTCGCCTCCAGCGGGATTTGTCCGGTAGTACTATGATCCGAAATCTGGGGACGGCCCTGGGATACAGTTACGTGGGGGTGACGTCGCTGACTTCCGGCATAGACCGAGTAACGGTGAATGAGAACCGCTGCCGGAAAGAATTGAACGGTCACTGGGAAGTGTTGGCGGAGGCCGTGCAGACGGTACTTCGGAAAACCGGGGATGCCGATGCTTACAATCGACTGAAAGCCTTTTCCCGAGGGGAAAAACTGGACCGGGAAAAATATATTTCCTTTATTAAAAGCCTGCCACTGCCCGAATCCGATCGCCAGGTATTGTACAATCTGACGCCGGAGAACTACAATGGACTGGCCCAAAAACTGGTGGAGGAATTGTAGTATGTGCGGAGTTGTGGGTATAATTTCGCAAAACCGCCCGGCAGCCGCCGAATTATATGATAGCCTGATTCATCTGCAACATCGCGGACAGGATGCCGCCGGAATTATCACCGCCGACACACGGTTCCACACCAAAAAAGGCGTGGGACTGGTCCGGGATATCTTTGATGAGCAAAATATGGCCCGTTTACTTGGTCTGGCGGGATTGGGTCATACACGCTATCCGACAGCGGGCGGATATGATCGGGAAAACGCCCAACCGGTGTGGACGGGAGTGCCTTATGGGATTGCCATGGCACACAACGGTAATCTGGTAAATTATACTGAACTGGTGAAAGAGCTATCCGAGAAAGATCTGCGTCATTTAAACGCCACTGTGGATGTGGAAGTAATTCTACATGTTTTTGCCGGTGCTCTGGAAAAACAAAACCACGATGAGTCATCGTTTTTCGAAAAAATATGTCAGGCGGTTGATGAAGTTTTTGAGCGCATCAGCGGTGCCTATTCCGTGGTAAGTGTTATTATTGGCAAGGGAATGGTGGTATTTCGAGATCCACACGGCATTCGTCCGCTGGCGAAAGGAATGCGTATTAATTCCGATGGGACTAAGGATTATATTTTTTCCAGCGAAACCACCATGTTTTACGCCCTTGGATTTCAACAATTTGGTTTTGTTCACCCCGGAGAGGTTATCTATATTTCTCCGGAGGGAGGCGTCCAAAGTAAAATTCTTCGAAAAGAAGAATTTTCACCCTGCATTTTTGAATATGTCTATTTTTCCCGACCGGATACGATGGTCAATGATATCAGTGTGTACCGTTCACGTCTCCACATGGGCGAAAATCTGGCCCGGCGCTGGAAAGAACGCTATCCGGATATTATCCCGGATATTGTGATTCCTGCGCCTTCCACGGCCAATACGGCGGCTTTATCCGCCGCCCATTTTTTAGGCGTACGTTATTCCGAGGGTTTGTATAAAAACCCATTTATCGGTCGTACTTTCATCATGCCGGGGCAGACCCAAAGAAAGCGATCCATAAAATATAAACTGGTTCCTCAGGAATTGGAAATCAGGGATAAAAAGGTGATGATCGTAGATGACAGTATTGTCCGGGGCAATACCAGTCGTGAAATTGTTCGAATGGTGCGTGATTTTGGAGCCCGGGCCGTTTATTTTGTTTCCGCCTGCCCGCCGGTAATATCCCCTTGTTTCTACGGGGTGGATATGCCGTCCCGAGGTGAATTGATTGCCTCTCAAAAGACCGTCGAAGAAATACGGCAATTCATGAATGTGGATGTTCTCCTTTATCAGGATATTCAGGATCTGAAGGAAGCAGTATTACGGAAAAGTAACCACGCCATTGAATCCCCCTGCATGGCCTGCCTGGATGGACACTATGTCACGGGAGATATTACGATAGAGAAAATGCGAGATCTGGAACATCAACGGAATCAGGAACGGAAAGCATGAAAGTATTACTGATTGGATCGGGAGCCCGGGAACACGCCGTTGCCCGGGCATGTGCAAAATCTGCTCATCTTTCGGAGCTGTTGTGTTATGGCTCAGGATTAAATCCGGGAATTCAGGAACTCTGTCATGTGTATGTAAAAGGGTCGTTGAGCGATGTGGAAGCCATGGCAAATTTTGCCCGTAATCAGTCCGTGGACCTGGCCATTGTAGGCCCGGAAGCTCCCCTGGAACAAGGCGTGGCCGATGCCCTCTGGAACGAGGAAATTCCCTGCGTCGGTCCGCGGAAGGCTGCGGCTCAACTGGAAACCAGCAAAGGATTTACCCGGCAGTTGATGCGGGACTGTGGAATTGAAGCCTATCCAAAATTTCAGATGTTTACCGCTCTAAAAGGTGTGGATGAATTCCTTGGCGAATTAGGGGATCGATATGTGGTAAAGTTTGACGGCCTCATGGGAGGAAAAGGCGTCAAGGTAGCCGGAGAGCACCTTCACAATCACAAAGAGGCCCGTGATTACTGCCGGTCCATTTTCAAAAAGGGCGGGACTTTGGTGATTGAGGAAAAACTGGAAGGAGAGGAATTCTCGTTAATGAGTTTTTGTGACGGAACCCACCTGCTCCACACGATTCCGGTCCAGGACCACAAGCGGGCATTTGAGGGCGACACGGGCCCCAACACCGGCGGAATGGGGTCTTACACTGATGTTCAGGGGAGCCTTCCATTCTTAACGGATCAGGACATTCAAGATGCTCGGGAAATAAATCAAGCTATCGCCCGGGCCGTAATGGAGGAAACGGAGACTCCCTTTCAAGGCATTTTGTATGGTGGGTTTATGGCCACCGCCACGGGGGTAAAAGTTATTGAATACAATGTGCGGTTCGGCGATCCGGAAGTCATGAATGTTCTGGCCCTGATGGAGACGGATTTTCTGGATGTGTGTCAGGGAATCGTTTTCGGAAATCTGGATCAATATTCCCTGTCCTTTTCACCCCGGGCCAGCGTATGTAAATATGCGGTGCCGAAGGGCTACCCTGATAATCCAATGAGGGGTAGACCTATTGATATATCTTCAATTACATCCAGGGACACTCTTTATTTGGCTGCCGTGGATCAGAGTGAAGAGGGTCTGGTGGAAACGGGTTCCCGTACAGCAGCGGTGGTGAGGGTGGCTGAATCCCTGGAAGAGGCGGAACGAATCGCGGAAAAGGAAATACGAGCGATCAAAGGACCTCTGTTTCACCGGAAAGATATTGGAACAGCAGCGTTGATTCGAAAACGGGTGGCACACATGAATAAACTGCGAGGATAGAGATTTTTCTGTTGACCTTGTTGGAATAATATTGGAGTTGGAATTCAAATAACTGGAATAATTTTGTAATTATGGTTTGTGATTTCCGGTATGATATTGTAGTTGGATGGTCTAATAGATAAAGTAGTTGAGAAAATTTTATGTGAACAAAGATGTTTTTTAACTGTAAATTAAACTCAAAGACAGATCGTATAAGGAAAATGAAAAACACCTTCAATTACAAGGGCCACGGGATTTATACTGTCAGTGATGCTGCACGGCTAACCAGCATACACCCGAATTCGATTAGAAGATGGATAAAGGGGTATAAATACTTTAATAAAGAATTTCAATCTTTTTCACCACCTGTAATTACTTCAACCTATCATTATATGAAAAAGCAAATTTACTTGTCCTTTCTTGATCTAATAGAAATAAGATTTATCCAGGCTTTTAAAAAACACGGGATTAGTCTGATTCAAATTAGAAAAGCATATCAAAATGCTAAAGAATTGCTTTCATCGGATCACCCTTTCGCTACCAAGAAATTTAAGACCGATGGTAAAGTGATTATTGCTGAAATCGGGTATGAATCAAAAGACAGTATTTTGATAGAACTTGCCCAAAACCAGGTTTTAATAAGTAAAATATTACAGCCTTTCCTTTTTTACGGTATTGAATTTAATGAAAATGACCTTGCCTTCAGATGGTATCCAAGGGGCAAACGTGGAGGAATTGTTATTGATCCTGAAATATCATTCGGTCAGCCAATTGTTTTCAATGAGGGAATACCAACCATGGTTCTTGCTAATGCTTATAAAATAGAAAAATCCATTACCAAAGTTGCTCATTGGTATGAAATTCCGAGGTCCGGCGTTGAACAGGCCGTGGAATTTGAAAAGTCTCTCTTCATTAGTTGAATTTTTTATTAGACAATAATTTACCACCGCGCGTTGCAAGAGCCTTGTCCTGTTTATCTAAACCGGATGGTCATGTTGTTATTCCGCT
The DNA here is from genome assembly GCA_013152835.1 of FCB group bacterium. Classification (GTDB taxonomy): domain Bacteria; phylum Fidelibacterota; class Marinisomatia; order Marinisomatales; family J089; genus J089. The sequence goes on along the minus strand of JAADFQ010000048.1, from coordinate 509 downwards.
TCGTGATAAATTCGAAAAAAATACCCCGGATATTGAATGGATACAGTCTCTTTCCACAGAAATTGAGGAATGGGTTATTATTTCAAAAGATATTGGTATCACACGTAAGAAAATAGAGCGAGAAGTTTGGGAAAAATCAAACTTAACAGCCTTTTTCCTGGTAAAAGGGTGGAATAATATTGATTTTTGGGACTTAGCCTGGAAACTTGTTAAATGGTGGCCAATTATTGTTGATCAGGCAATACGTATTCAGAGTGGTACCGGTTTTCTTGTTCCGGTAAGCGGGAGCAAACTAAAGCCTTTTTTCAGCCGATGATATATTAAAATACGGTTATTATTTTGAAACTTTGCGTACTTGGTTCTACCCGCGGCACTGATCTTGGGGCTATTCTTGACGCCATTGCATCGGAACGACTGGACGCTGCCGTGTCGGTGGTGGTGTCCAACCGGAAATCTGCCTTCATTCTGGAGCGGGCGCGACAGGCGGGGATTCCCACGGTATTTGTTTC
>JAADFQ010000047.1 GCA_013152835.1 FCB group bacterium | reverse complement strand
CCTGATAGACAATAATTCCGTTGGTTTCTTTCAGGATGAGTTCCATATCCGGGTGTGGATATTCGATCTTCTTGCGGCCGTGTTTCCGGGCGATAAAATCTTCGATATTTTCCATCGGACCGGGCCGATACAGGGCATTGAGGGCGATTAGGTCTTCAATCTGAGTGGGTTTCAGTTTTTTCAGGTATTCACGCATTCCCGAGGATTCAAACTGAAAGACGCCGATCGTTAACCCTTTCCCGAATAAATCATAGACTTTCGCATCATCCATGGGAATGGTCCGGATATCGATATCGATTCCCCGACGGGAAGCAATGAGTTTCACCGCATGATCAATGACCGTCAAATTTCGGAGACCCAGAAAATCCATCTTTAACAGACCCAACAGTTCCAGTCCCTTCATATCATACTGACTGACGACATCTTCTGTTTGGGGTGACTTATACAGGGGAATAAAATCGGTTAAATCTCCGGGAGCGATCAGGACACCGGCGGCATGGGTGGAAGCATGGCGATTCATTCCTTCCAATACTTTGGCGTGGCTTATCAATTCCTTATACGGACCTTCGGCCATTTTTTTCAATTCGGGACTTTTTCGAATCGCCTTGTCCAGGGTAATCTTTAATTCATCCGGTATCGCCTTGGCAATCCGGTCCACTTCCCCGAACGAATAGCCCATGACCCGGCCCACATCGCGGACTACCGCCCGGGCTTTCATTGTACCGAAGGTGATAATCTGGGTCACGGAATTTTCACCGTATAATTTTTTAATATAATCAATGACTTCGCCGCGCCGTTCGATGCAAAAATCGATATCAATATCAGGCATGCTGATACGGTCCGGGTTTAAAAAACGCTCAAAGAGAAGATCATGCTTCAGAGGATCAATATCGGTGATTCCCAGGGCATAGGAAACCAGACTTCCGGCGGCGGATCCGCGGCCCGGTCCTACCGGTATCTGCTGATTTTTGGCATATTGAACAAAATCGGAGGTAATCAGAAAATATCCCGCGAAGCCCATTTTATTGATCACCGAAAGTTCGTAATCCATCCGTTTCTGCACATCCGGAGTGAGTTCGGAATATCGTTGAGCGATACCCTGTTCACAGAGCTGACGCAAATAAGCATCGGCATCACCGCCTTTGAATTCTTTTGGGATGGGGAACTCGGGTAAATGGTGCTCGCCCATGGGAATTTCCAGATCAATGGAATCGGCAATCCGGCGCGTATTTTCCAAAGCGGAGGGAAATTCTTTGAATAAACGAAACATTTCATCCTGGGTTTTAAAATAAAACTCGGCCGTCGCATACCGTAATCGATTGGGATCATTCCGATCCTTTCCCGTCCCCAGGCAGATGTGAATATCATGCGCTTCCGAATGTTCCCGCTTGGCGTAGTGGGCATCATTTGTGGCCACCAGGGGGAGCCCCAATTCCTCCGCCAGTTGGGTAATCCGGAGAATATTAGCCGCTTCATCGGGGATGCCGTGATTCTGAATTTCCAGGTAATACCGGTCGGGGAATATTTCGGCGAATTCCAACGCAATTTTCCGGGCTCCGGCCACGTCATCCATTAACAATTTTTCCGGCACTTCCCCTTTGAGGCAGGCGGAAAGACAGATCAGGCCTTCATTATATTGCTGTAACAGTTCTTTATCGATCCGGGGACTATAATAAAACCCTTCCAGATACCCATGGGTCACCAGTTTCATTAAATTGAGATAACCGCGGTAATTCTGCGCTAACAAAACCAAGTGATTGGTTCCCCGGCCCCCTTCCGCCGTCCGCTTTTTTTCAAACCGGCTGGTTTGCGCCACGTAAACTTCACACCCGATAATGGGTTTAACCCCTTGATTCCGGGCTTCCATATAGAATGGAATTACACTGAATAAATTTCCGTGTTCGGTAACCGATACAGCGTCCATATCCAGTTCCCGTACGGTGTTGATCAGTGTTTTAACCGTCTGGGCGCCATCTAAAAGACTGTAATCAGAATGGTTGTGTAAATGGACGAATTCTGTGGCCATGTTTCTCTTTGGAATAAATTGGAGTCTAAATCAGGGTTTGATATTACGGAAACTCAAGGGGAAACCAGCTTTGAAAAATCTGGGTATTTTCAGGATATTCAACAGCTACCGAATATTGAAGCTCATACATTTGTTAGTGAATTCCCAGTTAACATGGGTAGACATTGGGCTCGAATTAGTTCCCAATATTGTAAGCGATAAAAGAATAGACCTTTCCTTTAAAATTAAGACCTATGCGAAATATCAAAATTTATAGGAAACTGTTGGTTATTCCGGTTCATCCTCCTGAAAAATTCGATCGGGAATACCCTTATTTATTCGATACCGGGTAAATTTCATCACTACCTGTCCCGAGATATTTTTACTCGTGAATTCGGGATCTGTATCATGAATCATAGGACCCGGCCCACCGCGATTTCGGTCCAGGCGTTGTAATAATTGTGAACCCAGAGTAAAATTCACTTCCGTTCGCTCCGGTAAATACAGGTGGTCCGAATAAACTCCGTAGTCGGAGATCATGGTCAGAACCCGGGTTGTATCCAACCGAATTTCCGATCGTGTGACGACCCAGCGTTCCGGATCAATCCATAATGATTGTGTCAGGGAAGGCATTTCCTCATCGCTGTCCCATGATTTGAATCGCAATGAATCGGGATTAATGGCTCCGGAAAAACGAATGCGCAATCCTTCGTCCATTTGAACTTCTTCCGGTGGATCAATGGACAAAAAGTTATCTAACAGATCAAACACATTAAAATTCAGTCCCGTTTTGGGTACCACTGCGAATCCATTGGTTTTCAGTTTGATCTGGTCAGGCTTACCCTCCGTTCCGGCTCGACGATAATAGACTTTGATTTTCTTTTTTGGCATACGAAACTTGGGCATCGATACGGAAATCGTAACGGTGACGGTATAATCGTGAATTTGACGTGTTTGTTCTTCCAGTTGGATACGAATCGAATCCACGCTCCACGTTTTGGCCGGGAGAATTGAACCGGCGAATAAAAGGAATCCCAGGATTTTCAATACGTTCTTCATGTGGTAATGTCCCGTCGGTTAAAGACCCAAAATCCCAGTCCTCCGAAACCGGTGATATACAGGATCAGAATTCCCACATATTTCCCGATTGTATCCCAGGGAATTGGATCGTAAAACGCATAGCGCCACAGATCAAGATAGGAGGAAAATAACCAGGGCTTAATGGTTTGAAACCAATCCAGGGGCAGGTTGCTGATAGCCAGACCAATCAAAAGGACTGCCATGGTTCCGATAATGGGACCGATGCCGTTATTCACCATAGAAGAGAACATGAACGTCAGGGTGGCCACCACACCCATGGAAATAATCGCCAGGAGAAAGGCCAGCGCAAAGCGGATCCAGGCAACTTCCGGGGGCAGAATTAAAATTCCCGAATCCAGCACAATCAAATCACCGGTTCCTAAAAAGAGCGAACCGAGTCCCAGACTCATAAATGCAAAGAATAGAATCAAAGCCGCGGTGTAAATCCAGGTCGCCAGAAATTTAGCGGTCATGATCTTCATTCGGGAAATGGAACGAATCAAATATATCCGGAAGGTCCCGGTGGCTCCTTCTGCCGCCACCACATCCCCGGCCACCAGCGTCACCAGAAAAGGGATGTGAACCCAGAGCAGGTTCATCACCAAATAGGTCTCCAGGAAACCGTTGAAGAGAGTACCGACGATAATGAACTGGCCTTCCAGAGCCCGGCTCATACTGCGCTCAATACCTGTGCCGCCTTTATGAAAGCCCCAGAGGACTAACGGCATTAAGAGACCTATGGCTCCAAATCCAATGGCCGTACGCCAGCGAGTGGCAATCTTACGAAGCTCATTGATAATCAGGGCTTTCATCCTTCGTCCTCAATTAAGGAGAGAAAAACATCTTCCAGGGAATGCTGTGGTATCATGGCCCGCACATCTATATTGGCCTCAACCAGGGCCCGATTGATCGCCGGTAGATTTTCCGGGTCGGCCTGAAGCCGTAAAATGTGACCGTCTCGGGTAATTTCCCGGCAATCTTTTCGCGATGAAAGGAGCGTTTCGGCTTGTTCGATAGGATGGACTTCCAGTTCTACGATTCTCTGTTGGGCCTGATTCAAAACATCGTTTACGGTTCCCGTAGTCACCAGTCGTCCCTGGTGCAAAATCGCCATGGATGTACATACTTTTTCCACTTCATCCAACAGATGGGAAGATAAAAAAATGGTCATGCCCCGGTCGGAAAGATCGCGCACCAGGTCGCGAATTTCCTTCATTCCCTGAGGGTCCAGTCCGTTAGTGGGTTCATCCAAAACCAGCAATTTAGGATGTCCCAACAGAGCCTGGGCGATTCCCAGCCGTTGTTTCATGCCGTGGGAAAAGGTTTTTACCCGATCACCGGCACGATCCTGAAGACTGACGATCCGGAGGACTTCATCTACCTGTTCCAGGGGAATGGCCTCCATTCCCGCCAGCATATTCAGATTCTGCCGGGCGGATAGATTTAAATAAAAATCGGGACGCTCAATCAATGCACCCACATCTTTGAGAACGCTATTTCGGTGTATGGCAACCGATTGTCCGAAAATAAATATATCACCATCGTCCGGTTTTAAAAGGGAAACCATAATCCTGATAGTTGTTGACTTCCCGGCGCCATTTGGTCCCAGAAAGCCGAAGACTTCTCCCTGTGCAACGGTAAAGCTTAAATCATCCACGGCCCGGCGACCTTTAAAGGATTTGGTCAGGTGGCGTATTTGTAATGCCAATTCGGCCATTTTTTCGATTCCATTTGGGAAATAACCTACAACACGTACAGGAAGCAAAAAAAGAACGAACATTAAAGGACGGAAACGGTCCATATCAGTCCAAAATATGACTTTTTGTAAACTGTAAAACAACATTCAAGACTCACCCCTAAATCCCCTCTCTTGAAAGAGAGGGGACTTCACGAAGTGAATGGGGTGAGTTACTATTGAGATATTAAAAAAATCGTTGTTTTTATACTGAAAGTTCATTTTGACAGCTACGGAAACGGTCCGGGAGGCTGCTCTCGAAAGTCAATGCGCAGGAAGATCCTCTTATCAAAGTAGCCACACCATAGGGCTTTCTACCCCCTAAAACAAATCCCTGTTTGGTGAATCCCTGTTCTCAAGTTAAATTGGACCTTCTTATCAGTATAATGCCTTCATGAAACCGGATCAAATCATACTATACCTTGAAGATCGTCGGGAGGACGCCGAATTAATCCGGCGTAGTCTGAGAGCTTTACCTTTTCCATTCCGCTTTGTACACGCTAAAAACAAAAAAGAGTTTATAAAAAAACTGGATTCTCTGAATCCCGCCGTGATTCTGGTCAATTACCAGCTAACGGACTATGACGGCCTGGCCGCCATCCGCGACGCACGCCACTATCATCCGGTTACACCGGTCATTGTCGTGACCGGGTCTATCGGCGAAGAAGCCGCTGTACAGTGTATTAAAGCCGGTGCGGCGGATTTCGTACTTAAAGACCAGCGGGCGCGTTTGGCAGCAATGATCGATAATATTATCGCTCAGTGGGAAGCCCGTCGGGAACTCATGGCATCGGAAGAAAAATATCGGGCCATTTTTATTGGCGCCAGTGAAGGAATTGTTGTTGTCGACCGGAAAGGGACGGTACTGGAAGTTAATCCCACATTTGAGGAAATAACCGGAATCCATAGTAAGGAGATTGTAGGAAAAGGAGCCTTTTATTTAGCAAAAAAATTCGTGAAACTGAATGATCTTCCCCGGATATTGACGGTTGTGAACGATGCCCTTATGGGTCTTAAAGTCAAGCCCTTTGAAATACGGTTTAATGATAAAATTCTCGAGATCAGCGTTCCACAGGTCGCAAATATATTCGGTCGGGCGGCGATTTTACGGGACGTCACCCAGGAACGGCAAACCGCGGAACGTATCCGCGAAAGTGAAGCCCGGTATCGTGATCTTGTGGAAAATACCAATGATCTGATTTGTACCCATGATTTGGAAGGACGCTTTCGGATGGTGAATCGGGCTGTAAAACGACAGTTGCGATATTCCGAAAAGGCTATGCTTTCCAAGACCATCCAGGATGTACTGGCATCGGATGTTAAAGACCAATTCAAGGAGTATATTCGGCGGATAAAAAAGGACGGCCATGCTTCCGGGTTGATGAAAGTTCAGGACCGGTATGGAAAAGTATATATCTGGGAGTATGACAATACCCTGAAGACCGATGGCCCGGAACCCCTGGTGCGGGGAATCGCTCATAATATTACCGACACTTTTGAAGCCAACCGGAAACTAAGATTCAGTGAAGCCCGTTACCGGGATTTGGTGGAAAACAGCCATGACTTAATTTATCTTCACGATCTGGATGGTCGCCTCACCTGGATCAATCAGGCCTTGAAAACAATTCTGGGGTTTTCTCCGCGGCGGTTTGTGAATTTGAATATCCGTTCTCTGATTCAAAAACCCTACCTCCATGAATGGGATGATTATTTGGAAAAAGTCAGAACCACAGGCGAAGCGGAAGGCAACGTCCGACTTCTGCGCCGGGATGGCGAAGAACGTATTCTGCAATATAAAGCCAGCTTACAACAACTGTCCGGTGAATCGCCACTGGTTCGGGGAATTGCCCGGGATGTAACCGATCAACTGGCTTATCAGGAAGAATTGAAAGTCAGGGAAGCGGAATTCCGTACGCTCTATGAAAATGCCAGTATTGGTCTGTATCGAACAACACCGGAGGGAAAAATTCTGCTGGCCAACCCCAGTCTGGTAAAAATGCTGGGTTATCCTTCGCTGACGGCACTGAAACAACGCAATCTGGAAAAAGATGGTTTTGAAGCGGGATATGACCGATCCGACTTTAAGCGTCAGGCGGAGAAATCGGGGGGTGTAAGAGGTCTGGAATCGGTCTGGCGCCGGGCGGACGGATCCGTAATCACTGTTCGGGAAAATGCCCGGGCGATACGGGATAACCGGGGAAATATCCTCTTTTATGAGGGAACCGTGGAAGATATCTCGGATTGGGTGATTGCGGAAAAAGAGAAAGACCGGCTGCTGATGCGTCAGCAGGCGATTAACAGCCTTTCCCTGGCACTTGGTCAAGGCCGCACCCTGAAGCAGTTGTATCGAATCACATATCAGCATCTTCGGAAAGTCATGGATGTGGGCGCCTTGTTTATTTCCCGTTACGATTCCCGGAAAAAAATAATTACCGCTGATTTTGTAATCACCAATAAGAAAAATATCAATCCCGGAGATCTGCCATCCCTTCCCCTGGCACCAAAAGGTGAGGGCATTCAGAGCCGGGCCATTCGATCCGGAGAACCCCTGCTGGTTGCCGACTGGATTCAAGAGGTTCAGAAAGCCCGTAAAACCTATCTTATCAAGGGTCCGGGAGTTATTAAACCGGGTGCACCTGATCCGGATGATCCGGGCAGTTCGCATTCCGGGATTGTATCGCCTATGAAAATTGGTGGTGAAGTGGTCGGTGTACTCACAATTCAGAGTGTCCGGCGCAATGCATTTACCATGGACGATGTAATGCTGGCAAGCAGTCTGGGGAATGTGTTGGCCGTAGCCCGGGAAAATGTCCGTCTCCTGGAGAATATTCGGCGGGAACTGAAGGATAAGGAAAAAGCGGAAAAGGGGCTGCAAAAAATCCGTGAACATTTGGAAGAACGGGTCGCGAAAAGAACTCAAAACCTCCGCGAGGCAAACCGGCAACTTAAGCGTGAAGTTCGCCAGCGCAAGGAAGCGGAAACCAAGGTTCAGCACATGCTGGCCCGGATGGAATCAATCATCGAAAGCCCGAAAAAAGTAATCATTTTTTCATTGGATCACCATTACCGTTATACCGGTTTCAATAAAAATCACCAGCTCACCATGAAAGCGATCTGGGATGTGGATATTGCCATTGGAAAAAGTATGCTCACCTATATTCGAAGAGCCGGAGACCGCAAAAAAGCCAAAGCTAATTTTGATCGGGCGCTGAGAGGGGAGTCCTTTACCCTGGTCGAAAAATATGGAGAATCGCCAAATCGTTTTTATTACGAAGATTTATACAGTCCCATCACCGGGCCGGATGGAAACGTTATCGGCTTAACGGTTTTTTTAACCGATGTAACCGAACGGGTAAAAAAGGATCAGGAACTGGAACAGTACCGGAGTCACTTAGAAGATCTGGTCAAAGAACGAACGGCCAGCCTGGAAGCGGAGATAGAGGCTCATAAACGCGCCCAGGAATCGTTAGCCCGGAGCCATGACCGTTTCCGGTTATTGTTCGAAGAATCACCGGTTTCCCTGTGGGAAGAGGATTATTCCGAACTCCGGGGCTATTTCGCGGCTCTGCGCCGACAGGGGGTCAAGGATATTGAAAAGTGGTACGATGAACATCCCGAAGCGCTCACGGAATGCGTTGCCAAAATAAAAGTATTAAACGTGAATCAGGCAACCTTGCGTATGTACGAAGTTGGGACCAAGGAAGAATTATTAATCGGACTCGAGCAATTTGGAGGCGGGACCTATACTCGGAACTTCCGCAAGGATCTGGTTTCTTTGTTTAACGGTGAATTATCGATTGTGAATGAGACCGAATTTTCCACGCCAGGGGGAAAACCGTTATCCATTATTGTTAGTCGCTTTATTCCTCCGGGATATGAAAAAACCTGGAGTCGGGTCCTGGTTGCCGTGGAAAACATTACCGAACATAAAGCCATGGTAGCAGCATTGAAGACTTCCCGGGAACAGTACCGACTCCTGACGGATACAGCGCCCCTGGCGGTCATCGGGATGGATGAACGGGGAAAGATTTCCGTGTGGAATTCCGCCGCCGCCGAGCTGTTCGGGTATTCGGAACAGGAAGCCTTGGGAACCGTTCTGTTTTCTCTGATTACGCCGAAGGAAATACGGGCAGTTGCCACCAAAGCATTACGGTCTTTCATGACCTCCGGGGAAGGGCGTCTTATGAACGGGCCCCATGAATTAATCGCGCTCCGAAAAAATGGAGAAAAATTCCCGGTGGAATTATCCCTGTCAGCCTATCAATCGGAGCAGGGTTGGCATGTTACCGGTATAATTCGGGACCTTACGAGCCAGAAACGGGATCGCGAAAAAATCGACCGTTTGGGTACCCTCATTCATCACAGTACGGATTTTGTATCCATTGCAGATTTGGATGGGAAGCTCTTATTTATTAATCAGGGTGGTCGCCATCTAGTGGGATTGGAAGCCGATCAGGATATTACTAACCTTGGCATCGCCGACTTCCTGTCCCCGGAAGAAGCCCGATATCAGCAGGATGTTGTACTTCCCAAAGTATTGGAAGGCGGCCAGGTCAATTATGAAGCTCATTTACGCCACTTTCAAACCGGGAAATCCATTCCGGTCCTGGCCAACTCCTTTTTCCTGAAGGGAACCGATACGGGTGCACCCGATGCCATCGCCACCGTTCAACGGGATATTACCGAATTAAGGAAAACGCGTCAGGCCGTTGAAAAAAATCTGGAGGAATTACAGATTCTTCAGGAGGTGAATGCGGCGATACTGAACCGGGAATCGTTTAAGACAATTATCGAAACGCTGGCTCAATCGTTCCAAAATTTGGTGAAAATCGATTTGATAAATTTTTACATTTTTAACCGGGATCGGACACGACTGATCAATATGGCTCAAATCGGTTACCGGAAGGAAATGAGCATCCAGATTAAAAAGTATCTTCGGGTAACTCGGGAAGGTTTTGTTCCCCGGCTTCAGGCGGGATCCCGCTTTAGGTTGACCATAGAAACCGGGAAGGGGTTTTACACCGAAAAGGTACCTGAAATTACTCAACTCCTTGCCGATTTTACCTATACGGATCATATTGTGGACGTTTTACCGAATATCGTACGCCGGTCCAAAACCCGTGGTATCGGTTGTTTGCCAATTATTGCCGGTGATGAATGTCTGGGGTTAGTGGTCTTCAATTCACAACGGATCATTACCGATGACGAATTTACACGGATTGAACGACTGATTATGCTGGTAGCGACTTCCCTGAATTACCAGCGAACGGAAGAACGTCTCCGGGAACGGGACGAACGCTTCCAGTCACTCCTGAATACAGCCACCGATGCCATTCTGGGGATCGATGAACAGTATACGGTCAATATCTGGAACCCGGCGGC
>JAADFQ010000046.1 GCA_013152835.1 FCB group bacterium | reverse complement strand
TATCACAACGACGCCGATTATCGCGGCACAGTTGCCGAACCGGTGAAATTTGAAGAATATCTTAAAGATCTCGGGAAACGAATTCCGGTACTGGTGCCGGATAAAGAGGTTAAAATTTCCATCCTGGAGTGGAATTCCAATGACAATTGGAAAGACGCCAATAAATTTAAACAGGGACTCTATACGGCCGGTTTTCTGAATACTCTGGAAAGACAAAGCCATATCGTCGAGCACGCCCTTGTCTGGCCGGCGCTGCGGAGAGTGCAACTACCCTATAATCATGCTTCGGACCAGGCGCTTATCTGGTACGATAATCACCGAATATATTTGTCGCCCACGGCATTGGCGTTGAAATTATATCGTCAAAATTATGCCCCCGTACTGGTTCACAGCGAAGTGGAATGCGATACATTCGACAGTGAACGAATAAGCCGGGTGCCTTATCTGGACGTTGTGGCCACGCGGGATGAAGATAGCCAAACATTGATTTTGAAAGTGGTAAATAAGAGTGAAGAAAGTGATATTTCAGCGCGAATTACCATCGATGGTTTACCGTCGCCAATTTCCGGTGGGAAAGTAAAGGTGTTCACCCTTACCGGACCGAATGTGTACGCCCGGAATGATCTGGATCAACCGGATGTAATCCGGATTATGGAATCCACCCTGGAAATCGATGGTCCGGATTTTCAGTATGTGTTTCCCGCCCATTCAGCTTCTATTTTACGAATCGGTATCCGATAGCCTATCGTTGATTAATAGTAGATAACTCACAACGGTCCAAAACGTTTTAGACAATCCTTCCAAAAAAAATATCAATACACCTTCGCGTTTAACCGGTCTTCCAAGGTCCTGTAAGGACGTAGGAAAGACTACGGCGGGCTTGCCGTGTGGTTCATACCATTGGTTTTCATACAATCGTACCCGTTTCCTCAGAAAGTAGGTTTCTCTTTGTTTCCTATGTAGACGATATAAAAAATATTATGAATACATTGGATTTAAATCAGATTTTTCATTATAATACCCATTGTTCCTGAAGTCATTTCCTAATTTTGTTAAAAGTGGAATATTTATGAACATCTCCAAAAAACGTCTCCCCTTATTGATTCCAATTATTATTTTGTTTTTTTCTTTAAATATAAATTCCGTTATTTTGGCTCACGAAGTCCTGAAAAAATATATCCACCATAATATTGTAATGTATGTGGGGCGTAATAATATAGACATTGAATTATCACTTGAATTCTATGAAAAAAATTCCCTGATGGAACGTCAGCGTATGGACGTTAATCAGGATGGGAAGATTACAAAAAACGAAATTGATAAATATCTTGCTTCCCTTTCCAAACAATTTGAGAATGGATTGAATTTGACGATAGACAATCGTAAAGTTGAATTATTTACTCTGTACGATCCCAAAATTGAATTCCTCAAAAACAACCTGGTCACACCAACCACACATATCATACGTTTAACATATTTTGCACGCACACCAAAATCGTTTGCTGCAAAAAGTAAGCTTGTTTTAGAGGATTATTTATGGTCATCCATTCCTCTGATTAGTCGCTTTAACGTAATTGGAAAAGACAGTATTCATGTTGTTGCCGCAGAAAGTGATTCTGATCTGGGTCTGTCATCGGAAAGTAAGAAAAAAGGTCGTCTGTTTATTGCTACTTGTACAGCATTTCCCAATACACAATGAACAGGCGATACTTTGAACATGTTCATCTAACATAGTGGTCTGATAAAATTTTATCTGAGCGGTCGAAAAGGGGTATAATATGAAAGCAAATCGATTTTCGGTTTTGATTCTGTTGCTGACTACAATAGTGGGTTGCATCGGGTGTGAACGTGGTATTACGAACAAACAATTAGTACCTGGTATCATGGAATTAACCGGCACATTGATACAAAGACATCCTTATCTCTTTAACTCAGAGGAGCTTTCTGATCTCGACGAACTTAATCGACAATTACGAGAAGCCGTCGCTCAGGGGAAAAAGGATACGACAAATAGTTTGGCAATTGAAAGGCAGGCTAATATTGAAAATCGTATTATTGCTCTTTTAGAACAATCCGATTCCGTTATTCGCGTGACGCTGACAGAAGATGAAGTTTCCGTGATGCCGGATAGTTCGATAACCGTGCCCGGGGAATCAGGCGCATTGTTATTACGGATTGAATCCAAAGGGGATCAAAAGAATTGTATCACCAGTGAATATAACATGGCAAACGGGGATCGATATCAACTGATTAATGTAAATCTCGAATCGGATGGTGTTACCTGGGCTTTAATCAATCTGGTTAGAATTCCCCCGGACGAGAATAAGACGATCTTATTATTTAATACGAAAAACGGAAAGACGATCAAACTTCCATTTGCAATAATCCGGCAAAAGCTAGGGCGGTTAAAGGTTTCTATCCTGTCGGATGATACGGGTCAACCGGCGCCGGCAATGGTACGATTGATCTGGAAAACAAACGGCCAGGATCAAATGCCCAGCAACGCTATTGAATTGGGTGAACAACTGGAGCATATCAAAAGCGATACAACAAAATATATTCCACTGGCCGACAATGGTGATGGTCGTCGACCGGCTTTTTTGCCGGGGCGTTTATTGGGTCACTATTGGACTGTTCCAGCCCCTTTCGATATGGCGTTATCCCCCGGTGAATGGGAAATTACAATCCGTCGCGGCGTAGAACATATTCCGATTTTTGATACCTTCACAGTTGAATCGGGTCAAACGGTTGAAAAAACATATCAGCCTAAACGCTGGGTTGACATGCGAAAATATGGATGGTATTCCGGCGATACACACGTTCATTGCCGGATTCTCAGTGATATGGATGCAAAGCGGCTAATGGCTTATGTACAGGCTGAAGATATCCATGTCGCCAATATCCTGATGATGGGAAATTTCCGCCGTACTTATTTTGAACAACGTGGTTTCGGTAAAGAATATCGTGTTATAGACGGTGATTATATATTGGCACCTGGCCAGGAAGAACCGCGCACCTTTGCTACGCTGGGGCACTTCATCGGATTAAATCTCACAGATTTCGTACGCAACACCGATTATTATTTCCTCTATGATATATTTGCCGATATTATTCATGAACAGGGAGGTCTGGCCGGTTACGCCCACGCTAACTCCGGTGCTTTTCGGGTGGCCCGTGATATGAGCATGAATATCCCGAAAGGCAAAATAGACTTTTTGGAGATTTTTCAGGGGATGTATCTGGGAACAAATCTGTATTTCGATTACCTTAATCTGGGGTTCAAACTTACGGCCACGGCTGGCTCCGATATCCCCTGGGGACATACTATCGGAGATGTGCGCGTATATGCTTTTACAGGCGATCAACCTTTCACAGCTGATGCCTGGTTCGAAGCTTTTGAAAAAGGACGTACTTTTGTCACAAACGGACCCATGCTGGAATTTTACGTTGATGATGCATTACCGGGTGATGAAATTGAATTGACCGATAATCGAAAATTGCATGTCAAGGCGCGGGCGTGGGGTTCTCCCGAACGTATTGGGGCGGCACCGAAAAAATTGGAAATTATCCGCCACGGTGAGGTGATCCGCAGCATCAATTCATCGGATCCAAACCAAGAAGAGCTTGCACTCGATTTTGAAATAGATTCCGAATTCGGGTTCTGGATTACAGCCCGTGCTGAAGGCTATGAAGGTACTCACGCTCTTTCCTCACCCATCTATGTTGTCCGTAAAGGTCTGCGGTTCTGGAAATTCGACGAAATCGATGAAATAATCGATAGAACCAATCTTGCTTTGGATCAGGTTGAACAATTTGTGGAAGAAACCAGAAAGCGATCCGCTGAAAATAAACTTCTTGCAGATGATCTTGAATATAAACAACTGGACGTACTTAGCGCCGAATTACTGAAACGTGTTGACACAGCGCGTGAAATCTACCGTAAACTCAAAGAAGAAACAGCAGAGAAAGAAAAACAAATTCGTAATCAACGGTAGTAACATAGCTTTCTTTTTGGTCACAAAACATACAAGAATAGGAATAGTGGGCCATTCAGCGTCTTTTAATTAGCCAAGTGGAATATCGTCCCTGGTAATCCTTTTTATAACTGAAACTAAATCCTTACAATCCTAAGCGGTAAAAATTATTTGCATTAGTAAATAACCATCTATGAGCCACTTCTTTTGCCTCATCCAGACTAAGATAATCAATATCCACCATATCTGAAAGAGCGATGGCGATGTTTTCACGAGCGATTTGTGCGTGGGCCCAGGTCCGGTCCACACATCCGACAAAATCGGAACCGTAACCGTGAATTTTCCCGTGTGGTACGCAGGAAAGGGCCTGTTTGAACATATTTTGGCAATACACCGGGTCAATGATATTTGCCCAGCAAAAATCAATAGTGACATTCGGATAGTTTTTACAAAGGAAAAGCAATTCACCACTATAGGGCCAATTAGCATGAAACAGGTCAAACCGGACATCGCGATGAAGTTCGATGACTTTGGTTAAGAGGATTGCATTAGCCTTAACGATATCATTCCGGATACCAGCCATATGTCCTGTATGGATTTGAACAGGTAAATTTAAGTCACGAGCCATTCGCATAAATTCATGGAAAAGATAATCATCCAGTGGTTTTGTTTGATTTGGGTAAGCGGCTTTACGACGAGGGTCCTCCATAAACCAATTGAAAATTGTCTCTGCTTCTGTACGAGTCGGATTACCGTAATCTAATGTACGGTCATAAGCCGATTGATCTTTAAAAGCAACCGCACCAAACTTTTTATGAGCTTTGAATATTTCTCGGCAGGTTTCGAGATATGCATCCAGTGAATCCACGATATTTCCTAGCGGAGCAACATTGGCCTGCACATCTTCGTAATTACAGATTTTATGGTAACGTGGCAACGATATTACCAGTCTTGATCGTGGAGTTAGTTTTAATGTTCCCCTGATCACCTTGCCAACATTCGGCCAAACATCTTCCAGCCGAACTGCAATGTTGGCCTCTTCGAGGATGCCGTCGAAGGTTTTTTCATCCGAAAGGTCCAGCAACCGGCCCTGCATGCGTTTTAGGGCCGCAAGCGTCAGTTCATCTTCGCCGTAGAATTTTTTAAGTACACGCCTGGTAACTTGAGCATATCCGGTATGGCAGGTCTTTTTCCAAGCTTTCTCGAGGATGGGCCAGCGTTTTTCCAGTGATAAGTCAGTATTGTCCAATTTTCGAAAGTCATCTTCAGAGGTGACACTATGAATATCGCTATTGAAATAGCCGCTTTTTAAGGCCAGGATGGGGTCTTTGTATTTTGGTTCAAGATTAACCGAATGATCGTGACAGTCCACCAGGGGGACGGTTTCACAGTACTCCCTGAGTTCTTCATAACACTTTGCTTGACCTTTCATGACGATATTCTCCTGAAAATAGTATTCATAATAAGTTTAGTCGGAAAAATTCATTGGCATTGGAAAAGAGCCAGGCGTACGCCACTTCTTTAGCTTCATCCACGTCAAGATATTCCATTTCTACCATATCCGACAGTGCGATTGCAATATTATCACGGGCAATTTGGGCATGAGCCCAGGCGCGGTCCGCACTGCCAATGTAGTCGGAGCCGTACCCGTGAATTTTTCCATGGGGCACCGAGGAAAGTACTTGTTTGAACATATTCTGGCAATACACCGGATCAATAATATTCGCCCAGCAAAAATCAATGGCAACATTCGGATAGTTTTTACAGAGATAGAGAATGTCGCCACTATAGGGCCAGTTCGCGTGAAATAAGTCAAACCGTACATCCCGGTGCAGTTCAATAATTTCGGTTAAACCGATGGCATTGGTCTTTACAATGTCGTTCCGTACGCCGGCCATGTGTCCGGTATGGATTTGCACCGGCAGGTCCATATCCCGGGCCATACGCATGAATTCGTGAAAGAGAAAATCCCCCAAAGGTTTATTTTCATCGGGATATTGAATACTGCGGCGGGGGTCCTCCATCAACCGGTTGAAAACCTTTTCAGCCGTTGCGCGTGACGGATTTTCAAAATGGAGCGTTCGTTCATAAGCCGAAAGGTCTTTAAAAGCGACGGCGCCGAATTCTTTTTGAATGTCAAATATTTTTCGGCAGGCGTCAAGATATTCGTCCAGCGAAGTGATGTTTATGCCCAGGGGAGCAACCAACTCCTGAACCTGGGTATAATTGCAGATGGCATGATAGGGGGGGAGCGATATGACGATTCTGGATCGTGGCGTTAAACGAAACGTCCCATCCAGGATTTTATCGCGGGCCAGCCACCGGTTCATCAACCGGACGGCAATATTGGCGTCTTCAAGAATACTATCGAACGTTTTTTCATCAGACAGATCAAGCAATTTTCCCTGGATTCGTTTTAAGGCTTCAAGCGTCAGTTCGTCTTCGCCGTAAAATTTCTTCAGCACCCGCCGGGTTACCTGTGCATAGCCTGTATGACAGGTTCGTTTCCAGGCTTTTTCAAAGATAGGCCAGCGTTCAGCGAGTGAAAGACGGGTATTGTCCAGAATACGAATATCATGATCGGAGGAAGCGCTGTGAATATCGGCGTTAAAGTAGCCGGTTTTCAAGGCTGTGATGGGATCGGTATAGCGCGGACCGCATTCATCGGAATGGTCGTGACAATCAATCAGGGGAATAGTTTCACAATATTCTCTAAGCTCTGTATAACGCTTAGCTTTACCCTCCATATCTCTTCCTCAGTTTCTCCCGTAAACGAAGTAGAATAAACAGGTCTGTAAGTATCTGGTAGTCAGAAGACCAGTGTGAAGTTTTCAGGCCGTGAATTCTAGTGTGCCAATCCATATATGCCAGCATCAATGAATTGATGCTGGGTTCCTTTTTTAGCATGAACAGCAATCAGATTGCCTTTTGGGGTTATCGTTTTGCGAACCTCCCGGCTAATCGGATATTCTTCGTAATAAAGTCTTCTGTGATCTTTAACTTCCATAGCCAGTAAGCCGTTAATATAAATTTCCGCGTCATGCAGATGATGGACTAATAAAACCAGTTCTTCCGGTAAATTACTGCCGGTATTGAAATGACGTCGAATCCAGATGTCGTCCGTTGTCCAGTCGGTACGGATTATTGCCTGCCGGGCGCCTTTCCTGCCGAATCCCGCTTCTCCGCTTTTCCAGTCCCGATCATTGAAGTCCTTTTGTATCCAATCCTTACCGGGGATGTCAAACGTGTAATTCCAGGTAATGGGTTGTTGATAGGATGTGGGTGATGTGGGTTCAACGATGATAATTTTGCCCAGGGATTCAAATTCCCCTCTATTGGCCGCTCTGGTTGTGTCAACATCCAGCTTGATAATCTTACGATCGTATGTGAGTAAGCCGTTGCATTCAACTTCTACATCCGTCAATTGGGTAAAGACGGCGGCGCTGATACCCGGATTAGCAATTTTTTGGTGGATATTTTTCAACATGCCCCGGTAATTATCGGTGAATTCATCTTTACTCGATAAGTTGAAATAACCCCAATCCGCTTCACGGGCCCAGGTATGTCCGTCTATTATTAGCCGTGGACCGCCATATTCGCCGATGACGGCGGCGCGGTTGGTTTCCGCTTCCACCCAGCCGGGACCGGGATAACAGTGAACGTCAATTATATCACCGACTCCCGCATCATACCAGCCGCTCACATTACTGATAATCCGGTGGGGATCAAGTTCACGGGCGATGTTGGTCATGCGTTCATCGTCAAATTGTCCCCATGCTTCATTGAAAACCACCCACATCACAATGCTGGGATGGTTATAAAATTTATGTATCATCCGGCGCATTTCGGATTCGAATTGGGAGCGGCCTTCGTCGGAAGCGTTGTTTCCGCTGGGCATATCCTGCCAGACCAAAGCGCCGAGTTTGTCGCACCAATAGTACCATCGCTGCGGTTCGACTTTGGCATGCTTCCGGATCATATTAAAGCCCAACCGTTTGGACATTTCAATATCAAATTTTAAGGCTTCGTCCGTTGGCGCCGTATAGAGTCCGTCGGGCCAGTATCCCTGATCCAGGGGGCCCATCTGGAAAGTAAATTCGCCATTGAGAAGAATTCTTGTGACGCCGTTTTGGTCTTTTCCGATTTCGATTTTTCGCATGCCGAAATAACTGTTTACCGAATCGATAATATTGCCGTCATGGTGCAGAGTGACGGCCAAATCATAAAGGAACGGAGAATCGGGGGTCCAGAGTTCAGGGGTGGGGATGTTTAGTACAAGCTCTTCGGAAGAGAGTCCGGTTGCTGCACAGATCTGCTGCTCGTTACCGGATACTGCAGCCTTGATTGTGGCGGAGGAATTCGTCGTATTCAGTTGAACGTTAAGGCGCAGGCACTGAGCGTCGATATCCGGTGTAATCCGGAGGGATTCGATATATGTTGCCGGTACGGCTTCACACCACACGGTTTGCCAAATTCCGGTAATGGGCGTGTACCAGATGTGTTTCGGTTCTTTTACTTGTTTGCCACGGGATTGATCGCCGGCATCCGATGGATCGAAAACACCCACAATCAGTTCCTGCTCGTCATCGCCATTTAAAGCATCGGTAATATCAAAATAGAAGGGATCATAGCCCCCGCGATGGGAACCGATTCTGGACCCATTCAGGAAGATTGTCGCTTCCCAGTCGATGGCGCCAAAATGCAAGAGCACCCGTTTACCCGACCAATCAGCGGGAATAGTGATATTTCGTTTATACCAGGCATAGTCGGCCGATTTCATAATTCCCGACAAGCCCGATTCAATGGGGAAGGGGACCAAAATATTATCCGGTAAAGTTTTACCGGATGGAATTGTATCCAGATTGTTAACAATTTCAAATTGCCATAATCCGTTAAGGTTTAGCCAGTCTTCACGTTCCATTTGTGGCC
>JAADFQ010000045.1 GCA_013152835.1 FCB group bacterium | reverse complement strand
CCCCAGGATTCTAATCCACAAGGGACGTTCTTTCAACGGTTTAAACCCCGGCTTTCGGAAAGGGATTTTATAGCCCCCGATCAGGTTAAATACATTCCGGAAGTCATATTCCAGCGGATAGGATTTCGATTCACCGGGAAAACGGGGATCTTCACCAAGTGCTGAATAATGTGAATAGGAAACGGTTCCGAATAAATCTTTGGCCAGTTTCTTCTGAAGAAAGAATTCAATCCCCTGTGACACCGCCTTTCCCTGATTCACATAAATGCTGGATTCGTCCAATGAATCCGGGGTTAACGCGGCCCGGGAAATGGGGAGATCACGATATTTTTTCCAGTAAACTTCGATGGTGGCCTTGGTGTCTTCATTGAAATAATGATCCAGTCCCAGAACAACTTGATCGTCCATCTTATTTTTTAGCTGCTCATTCTGAACATCGAATAAAAGCAACTTCATCGCCGGAGCCTGAAAATGACGACCATAGGCCAGATTCATCGACGTCGTTGGAGAGATATTTCGTGAAATGCCAATTCGAGGGGCAAACCAGGAATCACCGGTAAGACTGAATGATCCGATCCGGAATCCCAGAATCAGCCTGAAGCCCTGAATATCCTTCAGTTTCATCTGAAGAAAAGCGCTGGATCGCAACGATGATTTTTTATGATCCAGATTGTATCCGGGCTGGATATCGGCCACACTCAGGGGCCGAACCGCCACGTGATTCCACTGACCATTGTTTCCCCGGGATGCATAATGATAAATCCCCGCCGTATCCAGCGTCGTGGAATCAGGGTCTGAATTGGCGATGATGGGGTAGACCGTAGTCGTCCAGTCGGATTCGGATAAATCACGGTTAAACAATCCTCCCGATCCGGGATACCGATATCCGTACACCCTGATAGTATCGGGATTAATGCGGGCCAGGTTTCGCAACGTTAAATTTTTAAAATCAACACCGGCGCGCCATTCAATATTGGAATTCATCCGCCATAAAAAATCCGATTTTACCTGCCGGTCCGATTCCACATCATCCTGGTAATAGTACCCAATCTTTTTCCCTGTGGGTCCATATCGGAAAACATCATAATTAAACCACGCCCGGGTACCGGCCAGGGTAACGCGGGTCATGCCCTCGCCTTTCCAAAGATGCCGGTAAGTTACTCCCATCGCGGATTGATCTCCGTCCACGATTACATTTTCCGCACCCCGGGACCAGGCGTCATTTTCGCCGACAAGATCAATGGCATCGCGACCATAAATGGCATTAAAAAGGAGTTTGTCCACCGGAGACAGATTCACAACCAGCTTGGCCTGGGAATTCCAGTATTGGGGAACGGCCGTCAGGCCCGTATTGGCAATAATCAGGTCCAGGTAACTCCGTTTCACCGAAAACAGGTAGGAACCCTTGTCCTGCAACACAGGACCTTCGGTAATCAACCCGGCGCCGGACATATTCAAATCAAAACTAATGACCGAGTGGGATCGGTTTCCCTCCCGCAATTCAACATTCATCACGCTGGAGGCTTTATTGCCGTAGCGCGCCGGAAAAGCGCCGGCCATGAAATCCACCCGATCGATAAATAACGGATTAATCATATTAATTGGTCCGCCTCCCGTTCCCTGCTGACCGAAGTGATTGGGATTGGCAATTTCTATATTATCCATCAGAAACAGGTTTTCGCCGGGCGAACCGCCCCGTACCACAATTTCATTTTGCTGGTCAGAGGCTGATACCACCGAAGGAAGGGACTGCATCATGCGCTGAATATCGTACGCCCCACCCGGGTCCCTCCGGATTTCTTCCAGATCCACCGAACGATTGGAAACCATGACATCGGACTCTTTTTCGAAATAGGCCCGCGTAACACGAACCGGTCCCATTTCGATGGCTTCCTGTTCCAGTCGGGCGCGGATATCGGTCAGGCGGCCGGGGACGATCTGAATATTCAGTTTTACGAGCGGTTTATAACCGATCATATGGAACCGGATATGATAGATGCCCGGGGAAACACCATTAATCAGAAACCGGCCTTCCGCATCGGCCGCCGTCCCCAGATCCGTTTCTTCAACAATTATGTTGGCTCCCACCAGGGGTTTTTGGGTCGCCGCATCAACTACAATCCCCTGAATGCCTGTTCGTGTCTGGGAATGTAATGGAACGATACCTATACCTGCCCAGATCGCCGCGATTAGAATATTTCGGAAACGGGGATGCATGTTATCCGATAATCAGGAGAATCAGAATGATTAAATTCAAGGCGTGGACGGTGAGACAGACCGGGCAGGCCACCCGTAAACGAATCAAACCGAAAATCAACCAGAGTCCGATGGCCACGAAAATGAGGGCGAAAAAAGCCGGAATCCAGGACGACCAGAACCCGAACAGGGAACCTACAATGATTCCGGCCAAACCCAATTCGGCGAAAATGCCCCAGAAGGCATTCGGAATTCCCCACAAGAATCGTCCGTAAGCAGAATCGACGATGGAAGTGCAGGATTGGGTTTCCATACGACAAAACGAAGGCACCCACTTTTGCGTGGAAGAGAACCAGCGGGAATAAATTCCAAAAAAATAAAAGGACAAAATACCGGCGGCTACGGCCAGCAGAGCAGCAAAACCATTCGTCAGAGAGGTCATATTACTGCTTTAATCGATAGGCGCACCCTTCGATAGCTTTCAAGAAACGATCAACCTGGCCCTGTGTGTTGAACAAATCTTCTACCGGTTCAAAAATATCTGCGGGATACATTTCTTCATCGTATTCTTTCAGGAAATCGGCTTCCAGTTTGACAATCAGATCCCGGAGTACTTTTTTAGGTAAATCCTTACTGCGAAGGAAGTTGATCTGCAGGTTGATCCGACCATCGGAGGTCAGATGAAAGAGCGGTAAAAGTCCCAGATCCGAATTGGCGCGGAAAGTCAGCGTCCCGTGTTCGGAACCGCGTCCCCATGAATAATCATCCGCATATTTTTCGGTAAATTCAATGATTTGTACACCGATTTTTGTGACTTCACGACTGCAATTTTCCCGCAGATGCTCAATGAATGACTCTTTTTCCCATTTGGCCATAGATGGTTTCCTGTACTGAATTTGGCGTGGAAGGATTAAAAACGCAGGTGGAATTTAATCCCAACCGTCGGGAAAATAAAGCCGTCGATGGAGTTTCAGTGAAATCAAGGGTATGAGCCCAACTACGCTCTGTCTTCATTGGGAAACAGTGGTGAGTTTAACCGACCGTTCTCGTCCGCCGTAGTCGTTCCTGCATCCTTACAGGACTTTGGAAGACCCGTCGTACGCTAAGGCGGATTAAAAGCCGATACGTGTATTCGAGAATGAAAAGGAGAATCGTGCCCGTTCTTTGATCCAGTTTCCATCGTTTACGAAGGCATCCTGGTCCCAGCTTTGATAGAGGGGAATAAAGATTTCCACACCGCCACCACTGAGGATAATTCCGGCATCGGTTAACAGACCGAACTCCGGTTCTCCGGCAAGATCAACAAACACCTTTACCGGCAGCTTGGGCAGGGATTGACTCAAATTCAGACCAAAGGCCGGTTTTACCGTACTGAATACTTGATTCCCATCAATTGCCCGACCACGCAACCCCGGCCCGTCAGCGATATATTGTTCATCATAGAGATTAATCCTGCTGTCACTAAAGCTATTCATACGGTCATAAACAAACCGATTCTCAAAATCAGGATCAACACCGCCACCCATATACGTGGCATACTGAGCCGGAACATTGGAATGGGACAGAAAACCGCCGGTCCACACGCGCCAATTCGTTTGGATATTTTTCGTCCAGCGATAACGGCCCCGGGACGTTAAATGAATCTTCCAGAAATCTGCGTTTGATACGGCGCCCTCGATTCCGGCCGTTACGGAATAATTCAGCAGAGGATTGGGTGTATGGCGATAGGTTACGGAACCCCTCAAGACGGACAGAGAACCGGCGGTATACAAACTGTTGTTAAACGCCGCATCATCGTATAAATTGTGGTAGAAAAAATCCATTTTCAGATCCATAGCGGGAACAGATTTTATTGTATTCCGACGCGTGGCTTTCAGGCCCAAGTTCACACCGGAATGACCATAGAAACGATCGGCTGACAAGTGTAATTCCGCGTTCTTGAAACCCCGGGTCTGATACCAGGTTTTCTTGATTGTCGCGAATCCGGCCAACGTGTTATTCGCATAATCGAATAACGGTACGACCGAAATTCCATAGGGATAGCCGGGAATCATTCCCGAGTAGGCCATAATTCCAACCGGCAAACCGTTATATGTATTATAGTAGAATAACCACGGAAGCCAATAAATCGTATGCTTGGAATAGTCCGGTTGATCAAAAATGAATTTGAAATTTACCGGGTGACTGGAAAAATTATTAACCAGATTAAGATCCGGTAGCCGTTGCGCCGGATCAAGAGCGATCTGTCGCGTATTCGCCGGAAGGTTGATGGATTGATTTCCCTGAAAACCGGGAATGATTTTTTCTTCCAATACATTCCCTTCGCTGTCATAAGCCACCAGCGGTACCGGAGGCGCCAGAGTTCCATAATTTACGATTTGCGCCTCACCGTTTTTCAAAGAAGTAACCGCATAGTCTACTGCCTTGGTGGTATTGAATACGTCATCCAGATACCAATCGGCTCCCTCCGGAATATATTTCCGAACAATAGATTTGAAATCATCCGGATAGGGATGTTTGAATTTCCAGGTCTCATAATAGTCGTGGTAAATATTGTTAATGATATCTTCGCCCACAAGAGACTGGAAATACCGGGAAAAAATACCGGTCTTTCCATAAATAATCGATCCATAGTTCGCCCGGTAATATTGGGCGGAAGGAAGCTCAATCGGCTGATCGTCTCCTTTCAATGCACGATTGACGTATCCGATATATCCCGTGGCCCAGTCAATACGAATATGCTCACCGATATGCAATTTCTTTTGTATTTTTTCGCTCACGATAATCGCCCGGTCCCGATCCGGATATTTCTTTTCCCAATAACGGATATTGGTATATTCATTAAGGCCCTCATCCATCCAGGCATGATCCCGCTCATTGCTTCCCAGAATGCCATAGACCCAATTATGGCCAACCTCATGCATGATGACCATCTCCAGAATATCTTTGCTGCCACCGCTGGAAATAACCGTTATATTGGGATATTCCATGCCTCCACCGGCCGACATGTCGCCATCCACAGCCGTGATGTGCTGGTAGGGATAATCACCGTAGAACCGGCTGTACCAGTATCCCGCATCGTGGAGATATTCCACGGAATTTTCCCAGAGTTTGGCGTTTTTGGGTAAGAACATGCTCCAGAGAGTTACCTCCCGGGTTGAATCTGCCAGCCATAAACTTCCCTTCCGAACCAGCCATTTCGGATCGGCAAACCAGGCAAAATCATGAACCTTGTCCTGGTGGAAATGCAGGGTCTTCCATTCCCGTTCAGTGGACTCGATATCTTTTTTATCAGAGGACTTTTTAAATTTATGTTTCCCGCCCGTACGCGATTTCATGGCTTTTTTAAACGCCTTCTTATCCAGGGCAAACAAACTATCTGTAACAAGGGACAGAGAATCCAGCCAGGCATATTCCTTTTCACCGTCTACCAAAACACCAGTGGCCATAATTCGGTATTCCCGGGGAAGGGTTATTGTCACATCAAATCGACCGAATTCACTGTAAAATTCACCCATGTCCAGATAAGGCATGGGGTGCCAGCCATAACGATCATAGACGGCCGGTTTGGGATACCATTGGGTGATTTCATAGTGTTTTCCCGTATGTCCCAGGCGGGAAAACACCACCGGAAGTTTGACAAAAAAAGGTGTGGTAATCGTAATGGAATCACCGGGTGCTAACGGTTCCGGTAACTCCAATTTGGCCACATCATTCCATTGGGGATGGAATTCCCAGTTCAGGGAAATATCATTGATTTTAAAATCGAGCGAATCAATGTATCCCCGGTCTTCCTCACTGGAATAATAGAACCGGGTTGATCCTTGTTCAAATTTCTGCTTGGCAAAGGCCGACTCATCATTCCGGTAGGCATTGGGCCATAAGTGGTACCAGAGAAAGGTCAGGGTATCCGGCGAATGATTGGTATAGACCAGACTTTCAAATCCGGTCAGGGTGTGGTTTTCATCATCCAGTTTTACATCAATTGTATAGGATACATGTTGTTGAAAATATGGTTTTTCGGCGCTCAGCAGGGAGCATCCGATAATCAGAAAGGTAACGATTGTTTTCATGAGATTCCTATCGGTTTAAAGACATAGGACACTTTCTTTTCGGAATTGTTGTCTCACAAAATTACCGGACTCTTGGGCGATCTCAAAGAAGTCTGTTGATTTGCGCTGGTCGCTATTTTCTATTTACATGTTATCTCTCCCATGTTCCGTGGCTCTGCCGTGGAACGAAAATAATCAGGGATATATGAAAAAAAGGGAGACCGAACCCAAAGCCCGATCTCCCGATTGCCTACACGGACGAATTGTTTAGTCCGCTAATTTTCCTGCCACAAAGTCCCAGTTAACCAGATTCCAAAAGGCGTCCACATACTGAGGACGGGCGTTCCGATAGTCAATGTAATAGGCATGTTCCCAGACATCGCAGGTAAGGATCGGAGATCGACCTTCGGAGACCGGAGTTCCCGCATTCGTGGTATTCATGATTTCCACACCATCGTCGGACTTCACCAGCCAGGTCCAACCGCTACCAAAATTGGTAACTGCCGATTGGGTGAACCGGGTTTTGAATTCTTCAAAACTACCGAAAGATTTAGCCAGTACATCGGCCACAATTCCAGTCGGAGCGCCACCGCCGTCGGGGCTCAGGCAATTCCAGTAAAAACTGTGATTAAATACCTGGGCCGCATTATTGAATAATCCGCCCGCCGGAGCTTTTCGAATAATTCCTTCCAGGTCCAGGTCCTCATATTCGGTCCCCTGAATCAGTTTGTTCAAATTATTCACATAGGCCTGATGATGTTTCCCATAGTGATATTCCAGGGTCTCTTTGGAAATATGAGGTTCCAGTCCATCCAGTTCGTAAGGTAGTGTCGGTAATGTATGTTCCATATAAATATCTCCTTTTTATTATTAGGACTCGGGCCGGAAAATCCGGCCCGGCCATGCAAGTTATAATTCTTCGGAATGGGTCGCTAAGTACGTGGCAACACCTTCTGAATTATCTTTCATTCCTTCTTCACCCTGTTCCCAACCGGCGGGACAGACTTCTCCATGCTCCTGGTAAGGGCATCCACCATGCGCAGCATTTCGTCGATATTCCGCCCCAGGGGTAAATCATTCAGGACGGCATGCCGCACGATACCTTCTTCATCAATGAGGAACGATCCCCTCAGCGCAACGCCACCGCCAACGGAAGTATCTACTTCTTCTTCATCGGTGATGACCACTGCCGATTCGGCGCCCACCAAAACATCGTAAGCGCGAGCGATGGATTTGTCCAGATCAGCAATCAGCGGATAACGCACATTTCCAATACCGCCTTGGTTTACGGCTGTATTTTTCCAGGCCCAATGTGAATATTGGGAATCCACGGAACACCCCAGAACTTGTACACCCCGTTTTTCAAATTCGTCCAGACGATGGTCAAAAGCGATGATTTCCGTCGGACAAACGAAGGTAAAGTCCAGAGGGTAGAAAAAGAGTACAACTTTTTTTCCTTTGTAATCGGATAAACTGATTTCCTTGAACGTATTATCGCCCATGATGGCGGTTGCCGTAAAATCCGGTGCAGGTTTAGTAATTAACATAGTATTTGAGTCTCCTTAGTATGTATTGTTTTGTGAATTTACCGGGGTTGATTTCGTGAAACGTGAACCATCCCTGTATTGTTTATCGTCCTTAAGCCAGAACGAATGAATGGAGTTCCGTTCACAAAATCGCTGATTATTTTCTTTAGTAAATCCCGGATGTTTATGATCATTCTTCAATTTGCTGTTGCAATATTTTGCGAATCCTGACAGGTCGGACAAATTCCATGCAGCTCCAGACGAAACCGGGTAATGTGAAAGGGTTGGGATTTATTGATCGTCTCCAAGAAGGCATCATCCATGATGGTCAAATCGTAAATTCGGAGGCATTGATCACATTTGAAATGGTCGTGCGGGTCCGTATTGCCATCATAACGAACAACGGTTTTATCCTTAATGGAGGTTACCATTCCCGCTTCCACCAGTTGGTTCAAATTCCGATAGACCGTTCCCAAACTGATATTGGGAAATACCGTCCGGGCCTGGTCGTATACCCAGTCCGCTGTCGGATGGGAAGTTGTATGTTGAACAATCCTTAGGATTTCATTCCGTTGTCGGCTTTTGCGCATGGTTCTGTCATAGTTCATGGATGAAGTTAAC
>JAADFQ010000044.1 GCA_013152835.1 FCB group bacterium | reverse complement strand
TCCACATCGGCGCCGGAAGTGACCGACAGCGCATGTGCACTCCCGATACCGGGATCGGTATCGATAAAATATTCCAGGGTGCGGACATTCGTTCCCTTTTTGGCGGATAAGAAAGATTTCAACGTCGTCAGGGACCAACCGCCATCATCATCCCGGGCGCGGATTCCCAGATAGTGAAAACCTTGCGCCAAACCACTTAAAGGAATAACCAGATTTTCATCTACACTAACGCCGGGTGTGACGGACAACGCATTTCCCGCTCCGGTCCCGAGATCCGTATCGATAAAATATTCCAGGGCGGTAATCTCAGCCCCCTTTTTTACTTTCCAGAACCGTTTCATAGTCGTATAGGACCACACGCTATTATTGTCCTGCGTACGAAAACCGATATAATGAAACCCGCCGCTGACGCTGGCAAGGTCAACCGAGAAATCCAGATCGATGCTGGCGCCGGGCGTAATGGAAACTGCCGTTGCCTGACCAACTCCCGGATCGATATCGATAAAATACTCCAACCGCTCGACCGTCTGCGTAAACAGGGTTTGAAACGTTATCAGCGTTACAATTAATAATCTTTTCATTTTGAGATCCTATAAGGACACGTATTTAAACGTCCTGGAAAATTATGCAAGTTTACTAAGCCTCCGGTTTTTAAGGAATTTGGGAGGTGAGGAGCAGATTGAATCTATCATTCGTGCGTTTTGGCTTTCACCCGGATGCGCAGTCCGGTTTCTTTGCTGGCTTCGCTGGTACTGTAAAAATAATAGTTGGCTGGGAGTGACGGCACGCCGGATAAGATATACGGAGAAATTCCCCCGAACATACCGCAATCACCGCCTTCTGTATCGGCTCCGGCAGCCGACGAACCGGTCTTCAACTGCCATTGCCCGTCGGTACTGTTGCCGGTTGCACCGACAAAAACATCATTATCCATATCAATATATGTTAAATTACCATTTGCACTACCGAATTGTGCTTTGTCGGTAAGGTTATTGAAATAGGTGCATTGTTCTATTACCCAACCTGTGCCCTCAATAATAATATTATTACTGAAAACAGAGTTATAGGCGGTGATCTTACCACGGATAACATTATGATCAACTGTCAGGGCCGAAGTGGAGAGGGAAGAAATGACCGTAGAGCTGGCGCTCCCCCCATCTATATAATTATTGCTGATCATGATATTTTGACAATTGTTACTAATACTGATATCATCGGTGATGTAATTATTTTTGATAATCGTATTAACCACCGTTGAATTAATGGATATGCGGTCCAATCGATTTCTTTTCAGAATAATATTGTCATCATTAATAGTAACAGTAGATGTGAAGGATAGACCGGCTAAAACCGATCCATCCGATCCGGAATTAAACGCTGCATAACTAATCGTTACCGGGGTGAAGTTGGCCTGGGTTTCCGGGTTTTCGTCCAGAAAATAACCGGGACCGATATAGACCAGTCTTTTAGTTGCCGTAAACGTGGCGTAAGCAGTAGGCGCCGATTCAATATACAGCGTATCACCATCGACCGTCAAACCGTGATCAACGGCTGCTTGGATGGTGGTGTAATCGGCGTCGGCTCCAACAGTTCCATTAACCCTGATAATCTTCGCATCAGCTTGCGTAACCACCAAAAAGGTGACAAGCAGTATTAACATAAATTTATTCGTTTTCATTATTCCCTCCGGATTTATTTGAATTTTTGTGTTTCGATAACTTTGTTAATCTCCAACCTTGGCTTTAAGGCGAATCTGCAACCCCGCGCTTTCGGTGCCCTCGCCGGTAGTTTGCAGGTAATAGATAATTGGCAGCGGACCCGGTATGCCCGACAGAACGTAGGGTTCGCTACTCCCGAACATTCCGCAATCGACTCCATCACCACCGGCTGCGATGGCCGGCGATCCGGTCTTTAACTTCCATTGCCCGTCAGTGGACCCGGAATACTCGAATACGGTGGTCATGTCCGTAACGGTTTGATTGCCATTGGCGCTGCCGAATTGACCATCATTGGCAATGTTATAAGACCAGCCGCTGCTGGTGCCGGAAACAGTTCCTGCTATTAAAATATTATTCTTTACCGAAGCGTCGTAAATCGTTAGATCTCCATCAATTACATTATTTTCAATTGTTACTACGGAGGTGTTGGTTGAATTAATTGCCGGGTAGCTGTAATTAGTACCGGTACCACCCACATAGTTGTTGGCGATTATAGCCTGTGAAATTGACGCAACGTCGATACATTTTCTATAGGAATAAGTATTATTAATATAATTTTGTTTTATGGTAGTATTGGAGACGCCGCTGTTAATCGTGATTAAATAATTGCTGTATGAAGCTTGAATCAGATTTCGTTTAATGATGATGTTGTCGGTATTCACGGTGATATAACCCATTATCCAGAGTCCGGTGATTATGGTGTTTTCCGAGCCACTGTTTAAGGTAATATTTCCGACCCCGGCGGATGTAAAATTGGCTTGTGCTTCCGGGTTTTGGCCCAGGAAATAGCCGGGCCCGATAATGACCAGCCGTTTGGTGACAGTTAAATCGCCATAACCAAACGACGGCTCGACACTCAGCGTATCGCCGGTGGAAGCGGCGTCATGGGCGGCTTGCAGGGTAGTATAATCGGGACCGGCGAGCTGTTCGGGATTGACGCGCCAGATCCGGGCCTGTGCGGACGCAATCATCGTTGCCATAACAATTGACAGCATAAAAAAATTCCGGAATTTCATTTGTTACTCCTTAATTGTAATAACTTTCGTAAAGATAACCGATCAAACGCAAAGCGTTCGGCATGATCAATAGAGAACATCCGGTTAATTCCGCACTTTGGCTTTAAGGCGAATTTCCAATCCCGCGCTTTCGGTACCCTCACCGCTGGTCTTTAAATAATAGATCGCCGGCAGCGGTCCCGGTATGCCCGACAGAACATAGGGCGCAATCCCGCCGAACATGCCGCAATCCACGCCGTCAACCCCGGCGCCGATAGCCGGCGAACCGGTCTTTAATTGCCATTGACCGTCGGTGGACCCGGAATACAAAAAAACAGTGGTCATATCCGCTACGGTTTGATTGTCATCGGCACTGCCGAATTGACCATCATTAGCGATATTATTGGTGTAACCGCCGCTGAGACCGGAAACCGTTCCGTCGATCAGGATATTATTCTTAATGGAAGCGGAAGCATCGTTAAGATCTAAACCCCCATCTATTACATTATTCTCGATCGTTACTACGGATGTATTGGTTGATTGAATTGCCTGATAATTAGAACTAGTACCACTCCCACCTATATAATTATTGGTGATATTAGCCTGTGAATTTGCCGAAATATTAACGCACTTTCTATAGGAGTAAGTACTATAAATATAATTCTGTTTGATGATGGTATTGGAAACGCTGCCGTATATCGTGATTAAATAACTGCTGTATGAAGATTGAATCAGATTTCGTTTAATGATGATATTGCTGGCGTTTACAGTGATGTAGCTCTTTATCAAGAGACCGGTGATTACGGTGCCTTCCGAACCGCTATTTAAGAGAATATAGTCAACACCGGCGGGGGATATATTGGCCTGTGTTTCCGGGTTTTGGCCCAGGAAATAGCCGGGACCGATAATGACCAGGCGCTTGGTGACCGTTAAACTCCCATAAGTCAGCGAGGCGTCAATGGCCAGAGTATCGCCGGCTGAAGCAGCATCGTGGGCGGCCTGCAGGGTGGTGTAAGTCGCCCCTGTACCCGATATATTGTTTACCCGCAAAACGGCAGCCCCCGTCGGGGCCCACATGATCGCCATGGCAATTAAAAGAATATAATAATTACGTGTTTTCATTTTTCACTCCTGCGTTTTACTAAATTTTTGTTTGCAACCGGTTTGATTGTTAAAGCGCGCTTTACCGGTCATTCAGGTGCGACACGGTTCTGCTCCCGACATACCGAAGGGATGAAGATGGGATTACGGTACATCCGGAAACGTGGGAGGTTCACCAATCAAGTTGGGACCCTCACCACCAGTACCAGACATCAGATAATAAGCTCCACCACCGGCCCCGGCCAAAAGGACGGTCCAAAATACCAGTTTGCCAACCCCACCTTTCTTTCCGTTGGTGGAAACAAAGCCGGCTTTTTGCCTGGTCAGCAACTGCTTGGGTGGCTTGAGATCAACTAATTCCCAAGCGGTGATTTCTATTTCGGTAATCAGTCCATCCACTTTCCCGGTGTAGGTTTTACTCACCGTTTTTTCGGTTGCCCCTGTTTCCACCGAAAACATCTTGGCATCAATGGTGTAACTATCACCAATTTTACCGATGGAACCGGCAATCATAAAATGTACACCCAGAAGGGCGCCAACTTCGGCCGCACATTCATCCGTTGTGCATCCGCTTTGCTGGAAGCCTTGTTCCTGGAGAATTTCATCGATCTGCTGTCGTTCCACCAGGATCACCGCGTTAGTTTTGGCCAATTCGGACATCAGCCGGTCGGTAAGGGTTGCCGCTTCCATCTGGTTAATGCCCCGGCCCTCGAAATCCA
This sequence comes from FCB group bacterium, assembly GCA_013152835.1. Classification (GTDB taxonomy): domain Bacteria; phylum Fidelibacterota; class Marinisomatia; order Marinisomatales; family J089; genus J089. Next base: position 2,868 of record JAADFQ010000044.1, on the reverse strand, counting down.
GGACCGCAACTGTTGGTTGCTTTTCTTCGGAAAATAAAAGTGTTATCAGGAAAGGGATTAAATAGTAGGATCTACATAGAAATTTTTTAAAATTAATCATAAAGACTTTCCCCTCTTCCTCTAATTTTTTACTATAAAATATGATTGGCACTTATTTGCGACCGGAACAGGTAGGCTAAATACAATAAGCGAAATAAGTTGAAAAAGAGAGTGTGTTACCCGAGAGTGTTACACGCAAGTCTTCAACACTCAATCATACATCGAGAACAATATAGAAACATGTGATTCCACTATCAAGTGATTTGTCTTCCTGTTATGGGATCAAAGGAATCGAAAGCTAAAAATTACCCCCGGAGATTTCCAAAATAGGGAGCCTCCTAACGAACATGATAACCCGCCGGGAGGATCGCCACCACGGCGCGTTATTGTTGCTCCGCGTGAAAATTGTATCGTTCACATTGATTGATTCAGGAATCAACGATACGATTAACTTTGCACTTCAAGTCCCAGACAAATCTGCGTCAAAATAGGGGATTATTTTGGGCGGTTGAAATCCTTTTGCCGGTATGGTATATTAATTGTGAGTTTTCCACAAAATTTGTTCATTAGATGTGTAGCTCGTGTAGTTGCATTTCCAGTTGAAGGGGATATTTGATATCGTTTTTATGGATTTATTGAAGACTGTAACTATGGCATTTATTGTTTAGCGATCACCTGATTTTCGTGAATACGTAGGTCCGTCGTGGCAACGTTCATTCCGGTACAACCTTCTCACCATCAAAATAAAGTTACACGGCTTTGCTATTTAATGGGCCAATTGCTAACAATTATCGAAAGCGGATAGAAAAATGAAATATCCTCCCAGGTTGCCTTGGAAAAATTATACTGCTTTCGAATCATGTTTGTCTTATCAGCCCACCTTAAAAACAATAAACAGAAGGGATTAAACAATGAAAACATTATTACGATATTTTTGCGCAATTTCGGTGTTGTTTGCTTTAATTATTATATCCTGTAAAGAAGTTGATACTACCCCTCCGGGAATAAGCATCGCCAGTCCGGCGGATGGGATGGTTGTAAAAGATACCGTGGTAATAAAAACATTGGCGTCCGATAATGATGGAGTTAGCAGTGTCGAATTTTATGTCGATGGGGAATTGCTGGCGATCGTTGAAAACGAACCATTTCAGGCGGAATGGGATACCAAACAAACTACCAATGGAAGCCATAGTTTGCAATGCAAAGCAATTGATAATTCCGGTAACGAAACTCTGTCCGAGGCTATTCAAGTCACTGTAGCCAATGCATTATTGACAACTAACTTTACCAATGACTGGTTATGCCCTGAGTGTGGGGAGGGGATCATTTTTATTTCCGATACCGCCGGGAATGTTATAGCGGAAGCAGCCTGGAGTGGCAATGCCAGCTTTGATATTGAAGCACCCTCGAATATTACATCGTTTCCGGACAAAATTTCGGTGACCACCGTAACGTCTGATGGGAGAGGGAATGTAACCATTACAACGAATTTGAATATACCGGTAGGATTCTCCTGGACGTGGAAAGGTCTTCCTTTTCCGGATTGGGAGAATCCGGTTGGTACCGCGGAATTGAATTTTCAAAATATCCCCGACCACTCAGGATATATCGTTTCGTCGCTCTGGAATAGTCGAGGATCAAATTCCGGAACGTTGTATTCCACTTACTCCTTTGATATCTACGAAAGTCCCGTCGATATTTATGTGAAATTAAATACCAGCAATGCAGGCCCACAATTTCTATGGATCACTGACGTCGCTGATGGAAGTTACCAGGTTGACCTTGCTAATTTGAGTTCAACGTCTACCAAGACGATTGATTTTTCCAGCCCGGTACTACGTTTTTACAAATATCTCTATGGTTATCCCGTTCCCGGAAGTCATTATACAGGGAGATACAGACTTGATAGAGAATCTGGGCGTGATACAACTGTTACCGCGGTGAATGTCCATTATCCACCATCCACCTTTACTGATTTCAGAACAAGTCTGTATCTATACGATGCCGATGAATCATATGATTTCTGGTATCAGACAACTTATGGCGATATCCCGAATACCTTCACGAAAATTGCTGCCGACTTTGATTATATCGAGGTTTCGGTTGATAACTTTCACGTCCAGCCCACGGGAACCTTTGATCAAATCCGGTCACGATGGAAATTTGATGACGGCACGAATGGCGCCAGTTGGTATGTTTACGGCGCTTCGGATCTGGTTCAATATGCATTGCCTCCCTTACCAAATTCCGTTGTCCTGAAATATCCGTTTCTCGACCGGGAATCGTTTGAACTGCAATATGCGGATATTATCGATTTTTCGGGATTGAGTTCTTATGAGGAAATTTTAGAGGTTGTATTTAATTCTCCCGATTATTTCTATGACGTCGTGAATGAACTCCGAACGCGTGTTAAGTATTATGAATCAACTGTCACGTTGCAAAGAACAAGAAATTCCGGTAAAGCATTCGAAACGCAAAACGATTACGAACTTCCTTACCTCAGGTAGATCATTTTACGGAAAACCAAATCCGGAGAATTTGCGCGGAGAGAGGACGTTATGAGTCAGGGCAGGGGGCCGGCACTATGTATCAGCGCGCAATGTCTTTGCTGAGTATGACTAATTCCTGTCCTTGGAACTCGGTTTGATCCATCGGAATCCACCCCAACCGCTTAAAGAATTACACGGCGGTCCCTGAGCGCGCATATATTTTCCCGTATCCCAATTCCCGTGCCAGCAGCTCAATACTTTCAACCAGCTTTCGGCCAATACCATTATGTCGCCTTTCCGGCGTCACATACAGGGCGGTGAGCCAGGGGGTCAGGTTAAC
>JAADFQ010000043.1 GCA_013152835.1 FCB group bacterium | reverse complement strand
GTTAACGTCGTCTTTCCGTGATCTACATGGCCGATCGTTCCAATGTTTACATGGGGCTTCGATCGATTAAACTTCTCTTTTGCCATAAGATAATTCCCTTTCTAAGATGCGTTTCCGTGAATCCGCTCAATCAGATCGGTCTGAATACTGGCCGGAACCTGTTGATGGTGGGAAAACTCCATATGAAAAACAGCACGCCCCTGAGTAATGGAACGTAAATCTGTAGCATAACCAAACATTTTGCTCAATGGAACCGTTGCTGAAATGACATGAGCGTCCCGTCGCTGTCCCATCGTGACGACTTTTCCCCGGCGCGAATTAATATCCCCCATCACGTCACCCAGGTATTCTTCAGGAGTCACAATTTCTACATTCATTATCGGTTCCATCAGGACAGGACCGGCTTTCCGACAGGCTTCTTTGATCGCCATAGAACCGGCGACTTTAAAGGCAATTTCCGAACTATCCACATCATGATAGGAACCGTAGATTAATTCAACGCGGATATCCTGAATCGGATATCCCACCAGGATGCCATTCTTAAGACCTTCCTGAATTCCCTGATTAACAGAAGGGATATATTCCCGCGGAATAACTCCGCCAACGATTTTATTATCGAAATGATATCCCTTTCCCGGCTCATTCGGCTCAACGTTGATAACAACATGACCATATTGACCCCGGCCGCCGGACTGGCGGATAAATTTTGTTTCCGATTTTTCAATGCGCCGGGTAATCGCTTCAATATAAGCTACCTGTGGACGCCCAACATTCGCCTGAACTTTAAATTCCCGCAACAAACGATCCACAAGGATTTCCAGATGCAATTCACCCATACCGGCAATAATCGTTTGTCCGGTATCATGATTGATCGAAACCTGAAACGTGGGGTCTTCTTCGCTTAGTTTTACCAGCGCCTTTGATAGCGCATCCTGGTCACTTTTACTAACCGGTTCAACCGAAACTTCCACTACCGGTTCCGGAAAATCCATCGACTCCAATAAAATCGGGTGTTTTCCATCGCAGAGCGTATGACCTGTATTAGTAGCTTTCAGACCAACTGCGGCAACAATCTCGCCTGCATTTAACCGATCCACTTCTTCCCGTTTATTAGCGTGCATCAGTAGCAAACGGCTTATCCGTTCGCGTTTATCGGTATTCGGATTATAGACATAGGATCCTTTTTCCATAACCCCTGAATAGGCTCGGATATACGTTAGTCTACCCACATAGGGATCAGACATAATTTTAAATGCCAATCCGCAAAAGGGTTCTTTTTCATCAGGATTTCGGGTTAGAACCTTATCCGAATCATGAGGAACGAATCCGGTTACAGACCCGATATCAAGCGGTGATGGTAAGAAATCAACGACGGCATCCAATACCCGCTGAACTCCCTTGTTCTTAAAAGCCGACCCACAGAGCGTAGGAATAAAAGTATTATCCAGACAGCCTTTTCGGATTGCCGCTTTCAGCTCGTCCACTGTGATTTCTTCATCTTCAAGATATTTTTCCATCAGCTTTTCGTCGTAGGTGGCTGTCTCTTCAATTAAATGTTTTCGCCATTTTTCAGCTTCTTCGCGCATATCGACCGGAATTTCACCATAATCAAAACGGGCGCCCAAAGAGGATTCATTATATAAAATAGCCTGCATAGTCAAAAGATCAATGACCCCGGTAAACATTTCACCGGAACCAATCGGAATCACAATCGGCAACGGATTGGCAGAAAGACGTCCTTTAATCATATCAATCACATGATTAAAATCCGCTCCAACCCGATCCATTTTATTTACAAAGGCAATCCGGGGTACGTTATATTTATCCGCTTGCCGCCAGACGGTTTCACTCTGCGGTTCCACCCCTCCGACAGCACAAAATACTGCAATGGCTCCATCCAAAACGCGCAGGGACCGTTCTACTTCCATCGTAAAATCCACATGTCCGGGAGTATCGATAATATTAATACGATGATTATTCCAGATGGCCGTTGTGGCCGCAGAAGTGATCGTAATGCCCCGTTCCTTTTCCTGTTCCATCCAGTCCATGGTAGCTCCGCCTTCATGAACTTCGCCGATTTTATGGGTTCGGCCGGTATAGAACAGCACCCTCTCGGTGAGCGTAGTTTTACCAGCATCAATGTGGGCCATGATGCCAATATTACGAACGCGATCCAGGGGAATTTTCTTCATCTTATATTCTACCGAAAATGGGCGAATGCCTTGTTTGCTTCTGCCATGCGATGTGTATCGTCTTTTTTCTTGATCGCACCGCCTTCATTGTTAGCGGCAGCAATCAGTTCCAAAGCAAGACGATCGGCCATGGGACGGCCTTTCCGGCCCTTGGCAGCATTAATCAGCCATAATGAGGCCAAATAAAACTGACGGTTCCGAGGAACTTCAATCGGTACCTGATACGTTGCTCCGCCAATTCTCCGGGATTTTACCTCCAGCATAGGTGAAGCATTTTTCACTGCCTGCAGGAATATTTTAATCCCCTCGGTTTTGGTCTTGGACTGAATGGATCCCATCGCATCATAAAAAATCTTTTCGGAAACACCTTTTTTCCCGCGTTTCATAAGATAATTGATGAATTTTGCCACCTGTAAATCCTCATAAATGGGATCCGGTGCAATCACTCTTCGTTCTGGTCTTCTTCTTCTCATAATTATCAGGATCTTGGACGCTTGGCGCCATAGCGCGAACGGCTTGTTTTCCGGTCCGAGACCCCGGATGTATCAGCCGTACCGCGAACAATATGATACCGAACACCAGGTAAATCTTTCACACGCCCTCCTTCAATCAGCACAATGGAGTGTTCCTGAAGGTTATGGCCTTCTCCCGGAATATAGGCCGTGACTTCGATACCGTTGGTGAGGCGAACACGGGCAACTTTCCGAAGAGCGGAGTTCGGTTTTTTAGGAGTAGTAGTGTAGACACGAGTACAGACGCCCCGCTTTTGAGGATTTCCTTTTAGGGCGGGGACGGCAGTCTTACGATTTACTCGTTTTCTACCTTTGCGAATTAATTGGTTTATCGTCGGCATAGTGTTTTCAAATAAAGCCTACAAATTTAGCTGTTTTTTAAAAGAATAGTCAATCGATTTTAGTTCCGAAATACACGTTTTGCACTTTCGGAGACCTCTGGAACGACAGGCTCTTCTTCTGGTTTATCCACATCGGATACGTACACATTCTCCAGACCGGGGAATCCGGTACCGGCAGGGATCGCACGACCGATGGCAACGTTTTCTTTTAATCCCCGGAGATAATCCGTTTTTCCGGCGGTGGCCGCATCCGTTAGCACGCGGGTGGTTTCCTGGAAGGAAGCCGCCGAAAGGAAACTCTCTGTATTCAGGGACGACCGGGTAATACCCATAAGAATAGGTTCAAAAGTGGCCGGCTTTGTTTTACGGGATTTAGCGGGAGTTTTTCCATCCGCTTTTAACCCCGCATTAAGTTCACGTAATTCCTTTTTATCTACCAGCGTATCCACATCGAATTCTGTATCACCCGGATCGGTAATGACCACCATGGAAGCAATCCGCTCATTCTCCGAAAAGAATTCGGAGCGATCCACTCGTAGCGTTTCCAGGAAGTTTGTATCCCCGGGGTCCACGACCGATACTTTACGCATCATCTGACGAACGATGACTTCGATATGTTTATCATTAATGCTAACACCCTGAAGTCGGTAAACTTCCTGAATTTCATTCACCAGGTATTCCCGAACCGCACCCGGTCCCATGATTCGGAGAATATCCATGGGCGATATGGCTCCTTCACAAAGACGGGTTCCCGCGGTAATGAAATCACCCTCATGAACGATGACATGTTTACCATAAGGAATTGAATAGGTCCGGGGTTCGCCGTCATTGGGTTCAACAATAATTTTCCGAATACCGCGTTTGGTTTCGCCAAATCTTACAGTACCGTTAATTTCGGTAACCACGGCGGGATTGGCCGGATTACGGGATTCAAATAACTCGGCAACCCGGGGTAATCCACCGGTGATATCCCGAGTCTTACCGATATCTTTCTGAATTTTTACCATCGTCTGCCCACGGAGAACTTCCTGGCCATCCTTAACCATCAGCGTAGCTTTTACCGGGAGGATGGTCCCGCCGGTCATGATATTACCGTTCTTATCCAGAATTTCAATATGCGGGCTCAGTTTCCGGTCACGGGATTCAATAATAACCATTTGTTTTTTACCGCCTTCGACGGCTTCTACCTGGTAAGTCTCACCTTCAATGAAGTCATTGAGGCTTACAAACCCGGAATGACGAGCTAAAATGATATCCGTGTAGGGATCCCACTGGAACAACAACGTTCCGGGATTAATCTTTTCCCCATCCGTGACAAACATATTGGCGCCGTAGGGGATATTGTACTCGGCTTTGTGTTTATCGGTTTTTGGGTCAACCACAAACATTTTGGCGTGTCTGACCATACACCGGGTAATTTCAGCTCCATCATCATCAAAAGTTTCCGCTGAATCGTAATGGTCGGAAAACCGGATAATACCACCGTATTTGGCCTTGATCTCCGATTGTTCAATAATACGGGTTGCCGTACCACCGATGTGGAAGGTTCTCAGGGTTAGCTGAGTTCCCGGTTCACCGATACTTTGAGCGGCCTGAATTCCCACCGCAGTTCCGATGTTTGCCAAACGATGGTTGGATAAATCCCAGCCATAACATTTGGCACAAATACCGCGTTTGGTTTCACAAGCCAATACCGATCGAATCCGTAAACTGGTCAAATTCGAGTCACTGATGATTTTGGATTCTTTTTCGGAAATCACGGTCCCGGCTTTAATCTTAATTTCTCCGTCGATGATTAAATCATCCGAGATGGTGCGGCCCAGTACACGATCGGCGAGCGGTTCAATAACTTCCTCGCCTTCTTTAAGGTCGGAAATGACAATCCCATTAATCGTACCGCAATCGTGTTCATTCACGACCACATCCTGTGAAACATCCACCAGGCGGCGGGTCAGGTATCCCGCATCGGCTGTTTTCAGAGCGGTATCAGCCAGACCTTTACGGGCACCATGTGTGGATATAAAATATTCCATTACCGACAAGCCCTCTTTAAAATTGGAGGTAATCGGCGATTCAATAATTTCGCCTTTTCCGCCACTCATAGATTTTTGAGGTTTGGCCATCAACCCGCGCATTCCGGCCAACTGCTTGATCTGATCCTGACTACCCCGGGCGCCGGAGTCGGCCATCATAAATACCGGATTAAATCCATCCCGGTCCTTGCGCATGGCGTCCATCATGGTGGCCGCTACGTGACCGGTGGTATGTGTCCAGACATCAATCACTTTATTATACCGTTCGCCGTCGGTGAGTACATGTCGCTCAAATTTATCCTGAATATCATCGACAGCTCGAAAGGCCTTCTCAAGAATCTCATCCTTGGATTCCGGAATCAGAATATCGCTGATTGCAATCGAACTGCCGCTCTTGGTGGCAATGGAGAAGCCCAAATCCTTCAGATTGTCGAGGAAATGAACCGTCTTATAGTTCCCGGAAACCAGGTACGTACGATTCACATTAATTTTTTCTTATCGATCAACTCGTCCACATAATCGACTTCGTCGGGTAAAATGGAATTAAACAGGACACGGCCGACACTGGTATTTTTGTGCCACACTCCTTTATGACGAACATGGATAATCGCATGTAATCCGACCACTCTGTTTTCGTAAGCCAGGCGGACCTCATCAAAATTGGCAAAGGATTTGCCTTCGCCTTTATCACCTTTTTTGGCCCGTGTCAGGTAATAAACACCCAGCACCATGTCCTGTGAAGGTATGGCAATCGGACGTCCGTTGGCCGGATGAAGAATATTATGGCTGGAAAGCATGAGGATCCGTGATTCCATCTGTGCCTGGATGGATAAGGGTACATGGACCGCCATCTGGTCGCCATCCATCGAAATCCGCATTAAAGGCACTGCACACCAGCGGATGCAACCGAATTGCTTTTCCGTCAACCAGAACCGGTTGGAAGGCCTGAATACCAAGACGGTGAAGGGTCGGAGCACGGTTTAACAGAACCGGATGATCCCGGACCACATATTCCAGAACTTTATACACGACCGGATCGTGATCCTCGATCATCAGTTTGGCGGTGCGGGGTGTTTGCGCCAATCCACGCTCAATTAACGCATGAATCATATGCGGTTTGAATAATTCCAGGGCCATATTTTTCGGCAGACCGCATTCATGCAATCGCAGATTCGGTCCGACCACAATGACGGAACGACCGGAATAGTCAACCCGTTTGCCCAGTAAATTTTGCCGGAAACGACCCTGCTTACCCCGGAGCATATCAGACAGAGACTTGAGCGGACGGCGTGTGCCGCTCCGAATAGCAGTTTTCCGGCGACTGTTATCGAACAAGGCATCCACGGATTCCTGGAGCATGCGTTTTTCATTCCGCAGGATAACATCCGGGGCCTTGATTTCAATTAATTGTTTTAAACGGTTGTTCCGGATAATAATTCGCCGATAGAGATCATTCAGATCGCTGGCGGCAAACCGACCCCCTTCCAGGGGAACCAGAGGGCGCAATTCGGGGGGAATAACTGGTAGCACGGAAACAACCATCCACTCCGGTTTATTGACCTTCTTTTTAAATCCGTCCTGAAGAAATTCATTCACTACCAGAGACGTTTCAGAGCATCGTGGCGTTTTTGCTTGGAGCGCGTATTCGCGATTGTATCTTCCAGATCCCGTTTCAGATCAGGAAGACTCAATTTCGCCAGTGCATCCTTGATCGCCTCGCCGCCCATTGTGGCCATGAAATAGTCTTCGTTTTCCTGCTCTTCTTCCGTGACCGCATAATAGCCGTACTGTTTTTCGAGTTCGACAAATTCGTCCTCTTCCAGAAGTTCAAAGGGCTCTTTATCGCTTTTCCCGGGTTCAATTACGAATTACGATGAACTGTTCATAATAAATCACCCGTTCCAGTTCTTTGGTGCTCAATCCCAGAAGATAGCTTAACTTGGAAGGAATGGATTTTAAATACCAAATATGAACGACCGGGACCGCCAATGTAATGTGACCCATACGTTCGCGACGTACTTTTTTCCGGGTGACTTCCACACCGCAGCGGTCACAGATGATCCCGCGGTAACGAATACCTTTGTATTTGCCGCAATGACATTCATAGTCTTTTACGGGTCCGAAGATTTTTTCGCAGAAAAGACCATCTTTTTCCGGTTTATAGGAGCGGTAGTTAATCGTTTCCGGTTTCAGGACTTCCCCATAGGATCGCGCCAGAATCATTTCCGGTGACGCCAATCCGATCGTTATGGAAGAATACTTTTTTGTAATGTCAATTTTGGATGATTGGATGAATGTCAAAATGACTCTCCTTAATCAAGTTCGATATCTAAGCCCAGGCCCTGCAATTCTTTAATCAGCACATTGAAGGCTTCCGGCGGTCCCGGAGTGGGTAAATCTTCACCGCGTACAATGGCATTGTACACTTTGGAACGACCGTCAACATCGTCTGATTTCACGGTCAATATTTCCTGAAGTGTCGCGGAGGCGCCATAGGCTTCCAGCGCCCAGACTTCCATTTCTCCAAGCCGCTGGCCACCGAATTGCGCTTTGCCGCCTAACGGTTGCTGTGAGATCAGGGAATAGGGTCCGGTGGAACGGGCATGCATTTTATCGTCGACCATGTGACTCAATTTCATCATATAGATGAAACCGGTAGTAACGGGATTATCGAAATAATCTCCGGTACGGCCATCAATTAACCGGGATTTGCCGGTTTTGGGTAACCCTGCTCTTTTCAATTCCGCATCCACTTCTTCCGGACGCGCGCCATTGAATACGGGTGTTTCATATTTGCATCCGAGCACGTTACCGGCCCAACCCAGCATTGTTTCGTAGAGCTGCCCAAGATTCATACGGGAAGGAACGCCCAACGGATTCAATACAATATCCACGGGAGTTCCGTCTTCGGTAAACGGCATGTCTTCCTCAGGAACAATTGTGGCGACCACACCTTTATTTCCATGTCGTCCGGCCATTTTATCCCCAATTTGCAATTTCCGTTTACTGGCCACAAAAACCTTTGCCAGCTTGAGAATTCCAGGCTGTAATTCATCGCCGATCCGGACCTTAAAGACTTCTGCTTCCAGAGTGTCTTCAATCCGCTTCCACTCTTTATGGAAGGATCGCCAAACGGTCTTAATTTTTTTCCAGGTGTTTTTATTTTCGATCCAGGTAGCATCCTGCGCAAAACGTTCAAGGTCGAATGTTTTCAAGCGTTTTTCCGTAAGACGAGTACCTTTTTTAATCAACGTGCGGTTGGTAGAAATATCGCGGATTCCGTCAGAAATTTCATCTTTCAGGAGTTCCATCAACTTGCTATCACGGGCATTTTTCAATGCTTTCTTATCTTCCCGCGCTTTTTTCTGTAAACCGTCAATTATCTTGCGTTCCTCGGGGCGGGTTCGCTTGGCGCGTTTTTCAAACAGTTTGGTAGCAATCACCACACCGTGAATCCCCGGATCTGCTTTTTTGGAAGCATCCTTTACATCACCGGCTTTTTCGCCAAAAATCGCCCGCAACAGTTTTTCCTCAGGAGTCGGGTCCGTTTCACCTTTCGGTGTCACTTTACCGATTAAGATATCCCCTTCTTTAACCCGGGCGCCAATCCGTACAATACCGTCTTTATCGAGGTCCTTGGTTGCATCTTCACTCACATTAGGGATTTCCGGTGTCAATTCTTCTTCACCACGCTTGGTTTCCCGGACCTCCAATTCAATTTCGTTTATATGGATGGAAGTAAAAACGTCTTCCTTCACCAAACGTTCATTAATGACAATGGCGTCTTCGAAGTTGTATCCGCGCCAGGGCATAAACGCAACCAGTACGTTTCTTCCCAAGGCCAATTCACCATGATCCGTTGAGGCGCCGTCGGCCAGGACCTGTCCCTTTTTCACCCGTTCGCCTTTTTTCACCAGCGGTCTCTGATTATAACAGGTACTCTGGTTGGAACGTGTATATTTCTTGAGTTTAATCTCTACCAGATTATCGCCTTCCACCAGACTTAAATCATCCGGGAGGTCTCTGGTTTTGATAATGATTCTTTCCGCATCCGAATACATGACCGTACCGTCGGAAGGAGCCGTAACGCAAGCCTTTGAATCCACGGCAACTTTATGTTCCAGACCCGTGGCAACAATGGGCGCCTGAGGTCTTACCAGCGGCACCGATTGGCGCTGCATATTGGAACCCATTAAGGCCCGGTTTGCGTCATCATGTTCGACAAACGGAATTAAGGCTGCAGCCACACTTAAAATCTGGTTTGGCGCCACATCCATATATTGTACTTCATCCGGCTGAACCATAGGAAAGTCACCCCGAATCCGTACCCGAATCCGATCGTCGATGAGTTGTTTCGTGTCATCCATGGTGGCATTGCTTTGGGCAATCAGTACCCGATCTTCGTCGTCTGCAGACAGGTATTCAATGACTTTGGTAGCATAGGGTTTATCTTTTTTCTTGATCACCTTCCGGTAAGGCGCTTCAATGAATCCATGCTCATTCACCTTGGCCAACAGAGCCAGAGACGAAATCAATCCAATGTTGGGACCTTCAGGTGTTTCGATGGGACACAAACGGCCGTAATGGGTGTAATGCACATCACGAACCTCAAAACCGGCACGTTCACGAGTCAATCCGCCGGGGCCCAGGGCTGAAATCCGTCGCTTATGAGTAATTTCGGCCAATGGATTGGTCTGGTCACCGAACTGAGACAACTGACTGGTGCCAAAAAAGGTGTTGATTACCGTAGTGACCACCCGGGAGTTGATCAAATCCTGGGGCGTAATGGATTCCGCTTCCCGAAGATTCATCCGTTCATAAATCGTACGGATCATCCGGCTCAAGGCGGTAGAAAACTGATTCTTCAGTTGCTCGCCTACCGTTTGAACACGACGATTTCCCAGATGATCAATATCGTCCGTTCCCCGCTCGCCTTTTCGCATATCAATGAGAAAACGCAGAACCTGAATAATATCATCCATAGTCAGAACGGTATTTTCCACCGGGACTTCCAAATCAAACTGCTGATTTAACCGGTAACGTCCCACCTGCCCCAAGTCATATTTTTTGGCGCTGAAGAACATGCGTTCAATAAACTTCTGGGCTGTTTCCAGGTTCGGTGGTTCGCCGGAGCGCAGGAGTTGGTATACAATTCCCAGTGCTTCTTCCGTGTTATGCGTTGGGTCTTTTTCCATCGAATTAAGCAACAACATGGAAGAGAAATCTTTATTCCCGTCGACTACTTCAACCGTCTTAATCTTGGCCTTGGTTAGTTGATCAATGACTTCCTGATTAATCTCGGTACCGCCTTCTACAAAAATTTCACCGGTAGCGGTATCCACGATATCGGAAATGATCGTACACCCAATGGCATTTTTGGCCTTGCTTTTGGTCAAGCTGACATTTTTTATCACACCAAAAGCGCGGAAAATATCGGCATTGGTAGAATATCCCAGTGCACGCAGAAGCATGGTAGCCGGGAATTTTCTCCGGCGATCAATAATGACGAATAAACAATCGTTAATATCGGTTGTGAAATCCACCCATGAACCACGAATTGGAATAATACGAGCCTGGTATAGCTTGGTCCCGTTGGGGTGAATCGATTCGTCAAAAAATACACCGGGTGACCGCTGGAGCTGGGATACAATCACGCGCTCGGCACCATTAATAATAAAGGTGCCTTTTTCGGTCATATAGGGAATGTTTCCGAAATAGACATCCTGTTCGATGGATTGGGCGTACTCGTTCCGATTGGTTTCATCGGTAATGTGTAAAACCAGTTTTACTTTTAACGGCGCAGAATAAGTAACTCCGCGATCGATGCATTCTTCAGGTGAATATTTCGGAGAAGCCAGGTAATACCCTTTATATTCCAAAACATAATTCCGATGAGAATCTTCAATCGGAAATACATTTTGAAAGACTTCTTCTAAACCAATTTTTATCCGTTCGTCATCCAGGTAATCTTCCTGCAAAAACAGGGCATAGGAATCAGTTTGGACGGATAATAAATTGGGGATATCAACGATGGACGGTATTTTCCTGAAAGAAACCCGTCCCGTTCGGCTAGTCAACGTGGCTCCCAAAAAAGCCTCCTTGTTTTATGATGAAAAACGATATGGAGAGGAAAGCGATCGGCTGATCCGGTTATTTCACTTCCACGGATGCGCCGGCTTCTTCTAATTTTGCCTTTATCTCATCCGCTTCGGCTTGGGAAACAGCTTCTTTGATCGGTTTCGGGGCAGAATCGACTAACTCTTTAGCCTCTTTCAGTCCAAGATTGGTAATTGTGCGAACAACCTTGATGACGTTGATTTTCTGTTGACCAACACTGGTCAATACAACGTCAAACTCGGTCTGTTCTTCAGCAGCAGCTTCGCCACTGGCGACAGGTGCGGCGGCAATCGCTACCGGTGCGGCAGCAGTGACACCAAATTTATCTTCAATTTCCTTAATTAATTCGGAAATTTCGACCATGTTCGCTTCTTCAAGGTAAGTCAGGACATCAGCGCGTGTAACGGCCATTATCTCACTCCTTCATTTCAGATTGTACGTTAAGATTTTTTCTCTTTTAAGCTATGCAGGACATTTGCCATGTTGGACATGGGGGCATTGATCGTCCGGATAAACTTAGTCAGCGGACTCTGCAGAAGTCCAACAAACATGGATAGGAGATCCGGTTTTGACGGCAGATCAGCTATCCGTTTGAATTCCTCACCAGGAAGTAAAGTCCCATCGAACAAAATTCCTTTGACGCTGGGTTTCTCACGTTTCCGGGTGAATTCTTTAATAATTTTGGCCGGAACGGTCGGCTCATCATATGATATTGCCAAGGCCGTCGGTCCGGATAAAAATGCATCCAATCCTTCAAGATTGTTTTTTTCGGCTGCAATTTTAATCAGGGTGTTTTTTGCAACCCGATATTCAATTGAACCTTCGAAAAATTTGTTTCTCAATTCCGTAATATTGGAAACATCCAGACCCTGATAATCGGTAAAATAAACCGCTTTGGCTTTTTCAAATTTTTCTGCTAATTCAGCAACCTGTTCGATGTTTTTCTGATTAGGCATGGTTTTACCTTAAGGTTGAATGGTCAATTTTGAGTCCCGGTCCCATCGTAGTCGAGAGGGACATCTTTTTTAAATATGTCCCTTTAACGGAAGCCGGTTTGGCTTTCATAATCGTATTGTAAATCTCACGGACATTTTCTTCCAGAGCTTCCTGTTCAAAGGATACTTTTCCACAGGGTGCGTGAATAATCCCGGTTTTATCAACTCGCAGTTCAATTTTACCGGCTTTAATCTCTTTAACCGCTTTGGCGATATCCATAGTAACGGTTCCGCTTTTGGGATTCGGCATCAATCCCCGGGGTCCCAGAATTTTCCCCATTCGTCCCAGATCAGCCATCATATCGGGAGTCGCAATAATTTTATCCACGTCGGTCCACCCGGCTTTGATTTTTTCCAGATATTCCTTACCGACATAATCGGCACCTGCTTCTTCCGCTTCTTTTTCTTTGGGACCGGCGGTAACAACCAGAACCCGAACTTCTTTTCCCGTTCCATGGGGCAAGGTGGTTGTCACACGAATATTCTGGTCCGCGTGGCGTGGCTCCACGCCCAAATTCATATGAATTTCCATGGTTTCATCGAATTTTACAAAAGACAGTTCTTTCAGTAAGGCAATTGCATCGCCTAAAGAATAAAATGCAGTGCGATCAATTTGCTCTGTGACTGATTGGATATGTTTTGACTTATACATCGCCCTTACTCACTAATTTCCAATCCCATACTCACGGCAGTGCCGGCAATCATCCGCATCGCGCTTTCCAGGGTATTGGCATTCAAGTCCTTCATTTTGATTTCGGCGATTTCCTTCAGATCATTGCGGGTTACTTTCCCCACTTTGATCTTATTCGGTTCGCCGGACCCTTTGTCCACATTGGCTGCTTTTTTCAACAAAACCGCTGCCGGGGGCGTTTTGGTAATAAATGTATAACTCCGATCGGCATAGACGGTGATTTCCACCGGAATAATGGTCCCGGATTTATCTTGTGTTTGCGCATTGAATGCTTTGCAGAAATCCATAATATTAACGCTGTGCTGCCCCAGGGCAGGACCAACGGGCGGCGCCGGATTTGCCTGACCGGCCGGAATCTGAAGCTTAATGAAGCCGATAACTTTTTTTGCCATGGTTACTCTATTTCTCTAATTCAACTTGTAAAAAATCCAGTTCGATGGGAGTCGGACGGCCGAAAATGCTGACGGAAACCTTTAGTTTCTGTTTCTCGGCATTGACTTCCTGTACGAAACCGGAAAAATCTGTGAACGGACCATCAACCACTTTCACCGCATCTCCCACTTTGAAGGGATTGGCCATGACTTCCCGTCCGTCGGCGCCTTCGACCACTCCGATAATCCGGTTAATTTCTTCCGGCTTCAGAGGCTGCGGTTCTCCTTTGGGGCCAACAAAACTCATGACTCCGTTCAATTCTTCGACCAGATATCGGGTCTCTTTATTCAAATCCATTTTAATGAGTATGTATCCGGGGAAAAAGACCCGGTTGCGGACCTTCTTTTTTCCCTCGCGCATTTCCACAATGCTCTCGGTCGGAACCAACACATCCTGAATGACTTCCTGCAAATTTTGCTGATCCACTTCCGACAGAATCGCTTCGCGAATTTTCTGTTCTTTCCCGGAAATCACTCTGAGGGAATACCATTCCATATTAAAGGATAATCCCTACCAAACGATTCAGAATAAAATCGATGACAAACAAGTAAATCGCCAGAACCAGGGACAGGGAAAGCACTACATAGGTGGAACCCCGAAGTTCATCCCAAGTCGGCCAGGATACCTTCTTCATTTCAAATTGAACTTCATCGATAAACTGTTTGATTTTTTTAAACATACCTAAACTCTGGTCCTATCATTCGCAGGAGCGGCAGGAATCGAACCCGCAACCCCCGGTTTTGGAGACCGGTGCTCTACCAATTGAGCTACGCTCCTATGAGTCCAATGAATTATTTGGCCTCTTTGAAAATGACGTGTTTGCGGACAATCGGATCATACTTCTTGTACTCCACCCGTTCCGGATGTAACCGCTTACTTTTGGTGATGGTATAGCGGTAACCCGTACCTGCCGTACTTTCAATATGAATGATTGCTCGTTTACTATTGCCAGCCATTTTTACTCAATGATTTCGGTCACAACACCGGCACCGACCGTATGGCCACCTTCACGAATTGCAAACCGCAATTCCTTGTCCATGGCAATCGGTGTAA
>JAADFQ010000042.1:10929-20832 GCA_013152835.1 FCB group bacterium | reverse complement strand
ACCCAAAATCCATTTGACCAATATGTTTCTCAAGAAAGACCGCTATACTTTGATTACTATAAAGAAATTGCATTCGGTAACAATTTCTCAGATTGGGCCGAACTTTTATTATTTCTTAAAACTAATGAAATTAAAGATTTGAAACCTTCCCCCTCATTATCATTATTTCATAAATACAAAGATAATCAATCGAGTGAAAGAGTATTTAATGAAATTAAAAGACATATAGATTGAAGAAAAAAAACAACACAAAATTTATTAATAATGTATCGGTTCTTTTTTCAGGGAATGTGATAAACCAAATTGTATTGGCACTTTCATATCCGATCATTGCCCGATTGTACAGTCCAATGGATTTTGGGTCCTATGAACAGATTAATTCAATTCTTATGATGGTCCTTTTGATTGCTACCATGCGGTTTGAGACTACCCTGTTGCTTGCAAAAAATGACTATGAGTTTATCATATTACGGAGGATAGCATTTGGAATTCTATTTAGTATGGTTAGTGTCGTCAGCCTGATTCTTCTTTTTAGTGGTGGTTGGTTAACCCATTGGTTAAAGAATCCGGCAGCAATTCATTATTTATTCTGGGTACCGGTTTTACTGGGACTTGCAGGTGCTCGTGAAATAGGATATAATTCTCTGATTTATTCCAATCGCTTTATGGGAGCTAATCTTTCTGACATTTTTCGGTCTTCGGGTAATTCAGTACTACGAATTATTACAGGATTGATTCAAGCTTCGACAGAAAGTCTGTTTATCAGTCGCGCTGTATCGCTGTTAGTTGCCATGGTCACAATATTCCTGCACAGAATTACAAGCAGGATAAAAAAAATTTCCTCTAAAGATTATTATTCTGTTTTAAGAAAATACCGTTCCTATTCATTTTTTATGAGCACGGGTATCACAATCAATCGCATATCAACTTATTTTATCCCCCTACTATTATCATCCTATTACGGTGCCGGATTTTTAGGGTTATATGCTATGGCGAATGGTACTCTGAACCTGCCGGCAACAGTGTTAAGGAAATCGCTTAATACGGTATATTTGAAGGAAGCTGCCGCTCAGCATAACAGATCGGAATCGTTACTACCGTTATTTCGGTCCGTGACTGTTTTTATTTTCGGAGTGGGCATTTTACCCCTCTTAGCCGTTATTTTCTGGGGACCTGCCCTATATGCCACAATATTGGGACAGCGTTGGATAGAAGCCGGGCATATTTCTCAAATTATAGTGATATGGATTTTTTTATCACTGTTAGCGGTTCCTTCTACAGCGATTATCTCTGTAATTCGGATGGAAAGATTTTACGCCATTTTCCAGGCAATTTTATTGATAACACGATTGATTACGATTTTTATTATTCATGCTTTTTTCTCGGGGTACAGTCCGGTATTAATTGGACTGGTTGTACACGGGGTTCTGTTTAACTTATTGTTGATGAGTATAATCTACTTTAAAATAAAAGCCTAATTAATGTTCAAAGTCCGCCCCATCGCTTTATTTTTTTTAATTCTGATTGTTATTCTTTTCGAACGGATTTCCATCCCCAAATTCCCTGTCAGTTATTTTCGTCTTATTGCAGGGGCAGTTATGTTTATTGTTTTATTAAAGGCAGCCCAAACAAGAAAATTACTGATTCACAGAAAAGTAGTCCTATTCATGATCATAGTATTGGTTCCGGCATTTCTGGGGCTGGAAACACGTAATCTTCTTGTCCTTCTCCAATATATCTTTGGGTTCTTTATTTCGGTAACGGTATATAATTTGATTCCGAGAACTTGGACAGACCGGGAAAAATCCGCTTTAGTATTTGTCTTAGCCTTCATCGGGACTATCGGTGCGCTTACGCTCATCACAGATTATTTTGGTTGGACGAAATTCACGCTATTATTTAGCAAAGAGATCTATAATGAAGCTCAAAGTGGGAGGGGTGCAGGTATTCTGGGAGGTGAAACCAATTTTACTGCAGCGCGTTTATCGAGTCTATTGCCATTTGCACTATTTTTAATTTTGAAACCCAACCGTTTGAAATATGCTTCACTTTTCGGCCTCCCATTTGTCATATTAATAGTAGTAGGAATAATATTGACGGGATCCCGGATGGGGTACTTAGCTCTGGTCCAAGTTTTCTTCCTAGTGATGATTTATGAATTGGGCACGTCTTCATGGACTAGAAAACTACTAACGATTAGTGCTTTGGTTATGACGATAGGGATCGGTGGTTTTGCGCTGACCTTTTTGAAAAACCAGGCTCAGACAATGTCCAGATTTGAGAGTTTGGAATCGGTCAGTAATTTATCTTCTGCCAGTTATGAGGACCAGGAATTTGATGATTCTCTCTTAAATCGATTTATTCTGTTCTGGGTTGGTGTGGATATTATTCACCAGCATCCAATATTAGGCGTTGGAATCGGAAATGCAAAATATATTCCCCCTAAGCTATTTCCCTTTGAAAGCAATATCAAGTATTTGCATAATACGTTTTTAGAATTCGGGGCAGAAAACGGTCTTCCCGCACTAGTCGCGATGGCTATTTTCTTGGTGGGCTTGTTAAAACTTCTTCTTCGGCAAAGTCGGACAACAGGGGATCCCTTTTTATTTTATTTTTTCATCGGATTCTATATCCTTCTCTTTAATTGGATATTTCTTACGGATTTTACAAATAAACTGTTTTGGAGTTGTTTTTTTCCAGTATCAATAGCGCTTACGCAACAGGCTGCCAGGGATTAAGATGGAAATAAATCCTTTAGTAAGTGTTATTATTGTGACCTTTAATAGAATCCAGGAATTCAAAAGAGCATTGATGTCAGTATTGGGTCAAGATTACTACCCTTATGAAATACTCGTTGTGGACAACGGCTCTACCGATGGAACTGGTAAAATGATTCGTGACCAATTTCCTCAGGTGATCTATTTGTTTTCTCCGAGTAATCTAGGTTGTCCCGAGGGACGCAATTTGGGTATACGGAAAGCCAGAGGTGATTGGTTGTTTTTTCTGGACGACGACGCCTGGTGCGAACAGGATTTATTAGGCAAAGCGGTAACCAGGATTCAACAATGTGACCCCATGACAATGGTGGTTATGCCCCAAATACAAGAATGGGTTAATGGGCATTGGGTAATGCGTTTCAGTGCGCGGAAAGTGGTAAATATTGCAAGTTTTTCAGGTGGTGTCAGTCTTATCCATAAAAATGTATTTAATAAATTTGGTCCCTATCCGAATACTCATTATGGTGCTGAGGAAAAATACATGGCTGTACAGCTGTTATCTAATCATTACCAAATTATCTTGGATCCCTCAATTGTAGTCTATCACAAACCCAGTATTCATCGTTCTCCCATGTTTTTGTTTCAACTAAAAATCCAGAATGATTTCCTTTGGACTATTCACTTCTCTCCACTGTGGGTGGTCCTTCCTAGTCTTTTAATTAAAACGGTTCAGTGGTTAAAATCAGGTATAAAAAAAGGTTATTATTGGAACTCAATAAAAGGTACAATAAGTGGGTGGATCTCAATTTATAAAATAATTAGAAAAAATAACCGGCTGACTACACAACAATACTTTTCGTACATAAAGATACGTAAAAAAGTTAAAATTCATTATACTGATTAACTGTTTTGTGAAGATGAAAAAAACAAACTACAAAATTCTTATGGTCAGTTCTATTCATCATTGGAATGATCCTCGAATATTTTTCAAAGAAACCATGAGTCTGGCAAAATATTATTCGGTTTCACTAATGGCGGTAGCCAGAAGACAATATTTTATGGTCCAGGATATTCCTGTGACTGGATTACCTTTTCCTAATACCATTTTGGTGCGAATCTATAGTCAATTTCGGATCCTTTTTACAGGATTAAAGGATTATTCGATCGTTCATATCCATGATCCGGAATTACTCTGGATTGGGTTTGTTCTGATGTTTTGTGGGAAAAAAGTCGTGTACGATATGCATGAAAATGTAGCGTGGGTATTGAAACGTAAGGGTCGTTTATTCGGTTTTATTGGTACTTTTTTACATTGTCTGGAAAAGGGAGCTGTGCGTTGGTTCGCTGGTTTTATCATTGCTGAAAAGTCTTATGCACAGCAGTTTATAAAGCGGGAGAAATTATGTTTAGTACGGAATTTTACTCTTATTAATCCGAAACCAAAATCAGGGATGAATATTTCGCCCTTTACAATCCTATATACGGGTAAATTAAGCTTGATTCGGGGAACAGTGGACTTAATACAGGCCGTACGAATGGTCAGGAAAAAAGGGTACGACGTTAAGCTGACACTTGTGGGAACCACCCGTGATTCTGTCCTTTATGCGCAATTGGATTCATGGAAAAAACAATTCCCATGGCTGGAATGGACAGGATGGCTCCCCTTTGATCAAATGGAACCATGGATAATAGATGCTACTATTGGTGTGACCCCCCTTCATTCAGAACCCAATTACCGCTGGTCTTTCCCCACAAAAATATTTGATTATATGAACTGGGGTTTACCATATTTGTACTCAGATTTACCGATTAATCGCCGATTTTTTAATCAGGATAAGGGTGGAATAGAATTTCAATCAGGGAATATTGGTGATTTGGCAGAAAAAATTATTTATTTAATTAAACATCCCCAATTACTCAAAAAGCTAGCAGAAAAGTCCCGAAAAAATGTGCATCAATTCTCATGGGAGTCAGAAGAAAAGAAATTAATTCAACTTTATAAGTCTATTTTATCATGATCCCCATCGTATTAGGTGGTTTTGTCATAGTATCTTTATTGGGGCTGTATACCTATTTTCTCTATCCCTTGAGTTTTATCATACTGAAAAAAAAATCTTTTGATCGGGACGATAATTACCAACCTAAAGTTTCCTTTATTATATCAGTCTACAACGAGGCCAAGGGTATTCGGGAGAAATTGACGAATACATTAACAATTCAATATCCAAGGGATAAACTAGAAATCATTATTGCTGACGATGGATCGGAAGATGAAACAATAAAAATTGTTTCCGAATATCCTGAAATATTACTTCTCGTAAATCCCCATCGAGGGAAATCGGCAGCACAGAACGCTGCTGTCGAAAAAGCAACGGGTGAAGTCCTAATTTTCAGCGATGCCAATACCATGTATACACCGGATGCGATTCAAAAATTAGTTAGATGGTTTGCTGACCCTTCTATAGGTTGCGTATGTGGTGAACTCAATTATTCATCACAATCAAGAGAGAAGACATACTGGAATTATGAGCGCTGGGTTAAGAGAATGGAAAGTCGGAAAGGTTCATTATTAGGGGCAAACGGAGGGATATATGCTCTTCGGTCCGATTTATACAATCCCGTTCCAGATGACAGCATCAGCGACTTTCTGGAACCAATTTATATTCTCTTGAAAGGATATGCCGTTGTCTATGATTCCGAAGCTCGCGCAACTGAAGACTCTCCAAAATCAGTTTATCAAAGGAAACGAAGAATTATTCTCAGAAGCCTGTCTACGCTGAAGTATATTTGGCCAAGAATTCAAGGTAATGCTAAAAGAATTACAATTTATTATGAAATAATTTTTCACAAGTTGTTGCGTTGGAGTCTACCCGTGGGGATCCTATTGGAACTCTTCCTGTGTGCGCTACTTTCATCGATCCCTCTTTTCTGGATTCTGTTCCAGATTCAAATAACGATAATTGGTTTGAGTTTCTTAACGCAAAGCGGGCGGTATTTCTGGTTAGTAAATGGGGCAGCATTCATTGCATGGTGGGATTGGTTCCGTGGGAAAAAGGTGGTGTTCTGGAAAGTGGATCGTCCATGAATTTTCCAACATTTATCGTCATTGGTCCGGGTCGGACGGGTACCAGCCTGATGTATGAACAATTCAGAGCCCATCCGCAAATTGGTCTGGCACACCGTGTTTGTTAAAGAAACCAATTTTTATAATTTAAATTATGATCGTGGGTTGCATTGGTACTCCCGATTTTTTCAAGGTTTGGAGAATTTGCCTGCAATCGGTGAAATCAGTAATTTATATTTTTTTCATCCCAGGGTTCCGGAACGGATATATTCATCGATTCCGGATGTAAAATTAATCTCCGTACTCCGGAATCCTTATGAACGAATGATTTCGGCTTTCAGATTCCGAAAACGGACCGGGCAAATTCCCAGTGAAATGGATCTTGCAACCGCTTTAGTCCACTATTCTGATTTATTGAGTGATAATTATTATGCCGATCATTTACTACGATATTTCCACTATTTTCCAAGGAAGCAATGTCTCATTTTGTTTTATGATGATTTACGTAAGAATCAACAGAAATTTTTCGATTCAATTTATTCATTTCTAAACATCAGTTCTATACCAATATCTGTGAATAAGGAACCGGTTAATCCATCAGGAATTATACGTTGGGAGCTATTGGCAAAATTTGTGCGAACCAGTGCCGATTTTTTAAGAAAACGAGAATTGTTTGCTATCTTGGATATCTTGAAACGCTCCAGGAATCTCCAGAAATTTCTTTATCGTCAACATACCGTTCAGGAAGTTTCATTGGATCCGATGCTATTGCACCAGATCGCACCTTCTTTAGACGGTGCTGTCGGTCAACTGGAACAATTACTGGGAAAGAAACTTACCCACTGGAAGTCAGACCAAATTTCATCACCAGGAAAAGACCAGTGAAGCATGGGCCTGGTTAATCATCAATGCCTGGTTAACCGAATAACCATACCGGATGTCCAGAAAAGGATTGATGGTGATGATACCGGTCCACTCCAGGATGAGTCCCCGTTTTTCCTGACCCAGAATCAAGGGCGTATCCTGATCCAGTGCGGGGTCCCGTTCCCGGTAGTTGTCATTCACTGAAGTTCCCAGGCCGGAGCCTTTGATTAAGTACCCTATTTTCAGGGTAGCAAAGTGGCGGACGGAAAGCCACCCTTTAGCGGCCGTTGAGATATAAACAGCGCTGGGACCATAAGGGAAGCCCAGAGGCAGACCCAAGTGGGTATAGGTATTGATCGAGTCTTTATGTGTATAGGTCCAAGGTCGGCTCAGGGAGACATCGGCGGACAAAATAACCGGCCGGTTCAGCAGCGTGGCAGCCTGCTGCCAACCGGTTTGAAAAACAAATTTATTTCCCCACCAGGGTTGAAACATGCGTAACCATTGCAGTTCATCCCAAGTCAGGGAAGCATACCAGACCGAGCGACGACCGGTTCGATGGATTAAATCCAATGCCATTAATAGATTGTCCCGATCGCCAAGATTATGTTCCTGAGCCCAGAAAAAGGCCAGGGGATTGAGATAGGCTCCTTCCGGCGATCGGTTTCCGTAGATCACCATTTCCGAATAGGAGAGGAGCGTTTTTGGAGTCATTTGCCAGCGGAAGCGTTGCCCGGCAATGTATTTTTCTTCTTTTTGTCTCAGTGTGTGAAGTGTATTTCCGTTGGCCTGACCAAGAGACCCGTGGATATAATCCAGACGGAGATTTCCATAGGGAATGGAAAGACGGAAATAGGGAAAAGGGGCTACCCGGCCCGATAACAGGGGCGACAGTTCACCTCCCGGTCCCCAAATCAGGGGGATTTGTTCCGCCGCCATTTGGACATAGGTTCCCGTATACACAAGGGCGCTTTGGGTTTGATACCAGATATTCTGATCCACATCCGTAAAATATTGAATGTTCTGGTTTTGATAGGAGTTCATTTGATCCGGGGAAGTTGACTGCCCGCCAAATCGGTGCAACTCAAACTGGCTGTACAGGGTCAGTCTTCGCCCAAGCTGGCCAACCATACTTACCTGGTCGCGACCCAGCGTTGGTAATGCTGTGGAGAAAACGGTTTCCTGCTCTCTCCATTCAATATTCAAAGCAAGGAGGGAATCGGTGTACGTTAAAATGTGAGGTTCGAATGCGGGATCGGCGGGATGCAGGCGTAATATAGTCAAATGTTTCGGGGCGGTGATTAAGCGGAATTCAGTTTTATATCGCTGAAGTGCTTCTCTTTCCACGGAAGAAAATTTTCGGGAAGAATTCAGTTTGATGGCCGCCAGCTGACGATAAGTAAAGGGACGGCGATCCAGGTCCGCCAGAGGGAGTCGACCGGACAGGATTTCATACTGAACCAGGATCGTAGCCTGATGTTCCAAGGGCAGGGGGATCGATTGAGCCCCCAGGGTCAACCAGGCTGTACAGGCGACAATGAGTCCAATCAGAAATAGGGAACGATTCGTGGGAGTCTCCTTTTAATTAGGTTCCGATAACTTGCTTCTGGATTATGGGGACAGTAAATTTATAACAAAATAAAGGAGTCTGCCGCACAAGATCGCTAACAGTTTTTTGCATTAACAGTCAAAAGGGTTTCCCATGCAAATAAAAGTTGGCGGTTACGAATGCGTGACCCACCGCACTGAACAATTCGTTCTTTTTAGCGTATTCTGTCCAAGCCTATTATGACAGAATACATCCCCAACATTCAAACACGATACCCGAAATGGATTTTTGGCTGGTTCATCCTGGCGGCTGACCTGGCCGCCGGCTGGATTGCTTTTTCCCTGACCCTTGCGGGTCCCCTTGCCGAACAAAATATCGCATTACTACCCTGGTTTCTGGGGCTGGAAGGCGCCTGGATCATCGCCTTCCTGATGGCCAACCTTTACCGGGGCGAATTCACGACTTCCCGGGTAATGGAATTCGAAACCATCATAAAACTTTCTTTTGTACTGATATCTATTTTCATCCTGGGGCAGGCACTGGCGTTCTGGTCCCTGCCATTTACCCCCCAGACGGTTTTTCAGTATTGGATCTGGTTCTGTATGATTGCCCTGAGTTTGCGTATGATCCTGCGTACGATTCAAAAAAGCTTGTTGAAACGGGGAATCGGGCGTGAAAAATCGGCCATTATCGGATTGAATCACCGGGGAATTCAGGCCGCTTCCATTCTGGAACACCAGACCCAGCGGGGATATGACCTGATCGGGTATATCCGGGCTTCCGATGACCCAGGCATCGAACCGGATCAGCCGTTACCGGTCCTGGGTACGGAAGAAAACCTGCAACAGGTGATTAACCAGTATCAAATCTCGGATATTGTTCTGGCGCTGGATAAGCCGGAACCGGAACGACTGATGAATGTAATTGCCGGAATTAACGGCAGCCCGGTAACGGTGAAAATCGTTCCCGGCCTCTATGATGTAATCAGCGGTCTGGCCCGGACCGAACAGATTGTGGGTCTGCCCCTGTTACAAATTAATGTCAATCTGGAATCCTGGTATATCAAAGGGTTCAAGAGGATTCTGGATCTGGTATTGGTGGTCCCCCTGTTTATTCTCAGCCTGCCGCTCTGGGGATTCATCGCTGCGGCCATTAAATGGAGCTCACCCGGTCCCGTATTTTACCGACAGATCCGAATGGGCAAAGGAGGGACAACATTTACCATTAATAAATTCCGGTCGATGGTGGTGGATGCGGAAAAACAGACCGGACCGGTCTGGTCCGGAGAGGACGATCCCCGAATTACTGCTGTGGGCCGATTCCTGCGCCGCTTCCGCCTGGATGAATTACCCCAGTTGTGGAATGTTATCCATGGGGACATGAGCCTGGTAGGTCCCCGACCGGAACGACCCTATTTTGTGGAAAAACTTATGAATGAATTTCCGTTTTATGCCCGCCGTCTGCGGGTCCGTCCGGGAATTACCGGGTGGGCACAAATCAAACATCCCTACGACCGAGATATTACCGATGTTCGTCAAAAGCTGAAGTATGATTTCTACTATATTGAGAATTTAAGTTTTAATCTGGATTTGAAAATCATCCTCAGTACCGTCTGGGTCATGATTACGGGAAAAGGCCGGTAACCTCATGGAAAGACCTTTCCGGTCGCTTCCACGCTGGACGCGAACCGGACTGGGAGCCCTGGAACA
>JAADFQ010000042.1:7518-10881 GCA_013152835.1 FCB group bacterium | reverse complement strand
CCGGCGAGACGGTAGTGGATATTGGTTGCGGAACCGGAGCCATTTCCCGGCTATTGGGACAGAATTACCGTGTCATTTCCCTGGACGTTCGAGAGCTTTCCCTGTTCCCTGGAATTTGCCCTCTGCGGTTCGATGGGCAACGGCTGCCGATAAAATCGCAATCCGTGGATTCAGCGTTATTTATGACGGTTCTTCATCATACCCAAAATCCGATTACACTTTTAATGGAAGCGGGACGAGTGGCCCGACAAGTGATTGTGGTGGAGGATTTGATTCGTCCGGGTTGGAATCAGCGATGGACCGGGCTGGTGGACAGTTTGTTGAATTTCGAATTTCGGAATCATCCCCATGCCAACGGCTCTCATGCCGACTGGCGGCGTATTTTTCATGCATTGGGATTCCGCCTTGATGCCCGGTATTTTCACCGTACTGTTCTGGGAATCCAGTTGGGTTATTACTGTCTCCGGTCCCCCGGTTAGAAGCAGTTGTAAAACCGGGGGAAAGGGCAATAGCTTTCTCTCTTAAATTCGTTAGGAAAAACCTGTGTTGGATTTACATCGTATTCGAAATCAAACCGACCGAGTTCGGGAGGGACTGGCTGCCAAGGGCGAGACGGACACTCTGGACCGAATCCTGGAAACGGACGCTAATCATCGGCAGCTGATTGCCGAACTGAATGACCTTCGGGCGCAACGGAACCGTGCTTCGGAGGCAATCGGCACGGCCAAGCGGGAAGGGCGTGATACCCGGGAAGCAATCCGGGCCATGCAAACCGTGGCGTCCAGGATCAAATCTCTGGAAACGAAGGAAAACCACCTGGCGGAAGACCTGAATGCGTTGCTGATGGCGATACCCAACCTGCCCCATGAATCGGTTCCCTGGGGTACTTCCGAAAAAGATAATGTGGTCGTCCGAACCTGGGGGCAGGCTCCCGAATTCGACTTTACGCCCCGGAACCATCTGGACCTGGGAACGGAATTAGGCCTCTTTGATTTCAATCGCGGCGCCAAAATTTCCGGTTCAGGATTTCCGCTCTATACCGGGATGGGAGCACGCCTGGAGCGGGCCCTGCTTAATTTCATGATCGAACAGCATGTTTCCAATTATGGCTTCACGGAAATTTTCCCACCGTTTGCGGCCCGTCCCGAATCCATGGAAACCACCGGCCAACTGCCTAAATTTGCCGATGATATGTACCGGATCGACCGGGATGATATTTACCTGATTCCCACGGCCGAAGTGCCGGTGACCAATATACACCGGGATGAGATTCTGGATGAAAAAGAACTGCCGATCAATTATGTGGCGTATTCGGCCTGTTTTCGCCGGGAAGCCGGGTCCTACGGGAAGGATACGCGCGGTTTTCTCCGTCTCCATCAATTCAATAAAGTGGAGCTGGTCAAATTTGTGACGCCTGATTCATCCTACGAAGCATTGGAAGCGCTCACAAATCAGGCGGAAACCATTCTGCAAACCCTGGGCCTTCATTACCGGGTCCTGGCCCTGTCCACCGGCGATCTCAGTTTTGCAGCGGCTAAATGTTATGATCTGGAGGTCTGGGCGCCAGGAGAGAAGCAATGGCTGGAAGTTTCTTCGTGCAGTAATTTTGAAGATTTCCAGGCGCGCCGCGGCAGGATTCGATACCGCCGGTCCACAGACCGCAAGGTGGATTTTGTTCATACCCTGAACGGGTCCGGTGTGGCCACGCCCCGGCTCCTGGTGGCCCTGCTGGAAACCTACCAGACTCCGGAAGGGCGAATTCGGGTTCCGGAAGCGCTCCAATCCTATTTGGGAACCAGTCTGATTACCCCATGAGATTGATCTGGGTACTGGTAAACCTGGGGGTTTGGACAGCAATTCTGAGTAGTATTGGGATTGTCTTATCCCTGTTTGAATGGCGGGGGCGCGTATTCCGCTGGATTGCCTGGATTTGGTCCAAAATTATCTTATGGACTTCCGGAGTGCACTATACGGTTCGCGGTTTGGAAAATCTGGACCCTAAAGGACATTACGTGTTTGCCGCCAACCATGAATCGGCTTTTGATATTCCGCTGGCGTTTGCCGGATTACCCTATCAAATGGCGACGATTTCCAAAATAGAATTACGCAAAATTCCCTTTTTAGGCTGGGCCATGATCATGGCCCGCCATGTTTTTGTGGACCGTCGCAACCATGAACACGCTGTGGCCGCCCTCCATAAGGCCAAAAAAAGTTTACAGGACAATCCCCGTTCGATCCTGATTTTCCCGGAAGGAACCCGTTCCCTGGATGGAAAAGTCCATGAATTTAAACGGGGAGGGATGATTCTGGCCATGGAGGCGGAATTGCCCATCGTTCCGGTTGCGATGTGCGGAACCTCCCGGGTTGTGACCAAAGGCAGTTGGTCCCTGACTCCCGCCCGGGTGGAATTGCGCGTCGGTTCGCCTATCAGCACAGTGGGACTTACTCTCAAGGATCGGAAACCACTGGCGGAACAGGTTCGGCAAGCCGTTATTGAATTAAAATCAGCCTGGAAAGACGATGCAGTTTCCGCTTCCTGACCAGGGAGTATATTTCCTTCGGGATTCGGGGCCCATCCGGGAAAGCCGGTTGGTAGAAGAATGGCTCCGACTTCCGGTGGGCACCGAACTGGTGACGCTCGACGGATCTCCGGTGATCATTTTACAAACCGGGCACCGAAACCGCAATGCGGGTCCGGACATTTTTCAGGCTCAGGTGTATATTGCCGGTACGTTTTCTGTGGGCGCGGTAGAGTTCCACGTCCGGGCCGGGGATTGGTATGTGCATGGTCATCAAAACGATACCCGTTACAACAATGTCATTCTCCATGTGGTAACCCGGGTTGGCCGGCGGTATCCCGACTTACCGACGATCATTCTCTCCTCAGCTTCCTATCGTCGATCCTGTCCCGTTTCGCCCCGTTCGCCTCATTGGGACGTCCAGTTGAGGGCTTTTGGATCCCGGCGGTGGGTGGAATTGAAAACATTTTTTCAGGAAAATCCTGGTCCGGAGTATCTCTGGCTCTGGCAACGGTGTCTGCACATTTTGGGACAGGGCGGGAATGAAGATCACTTTGCGGCATTAAGCCGTCGTTTAGCCTGGGAAGAAGCGGCGGCTTGTCATTCAGTGGAAACGCTGATCAAACAGGTGGCCCGATTGAAGATTCCCTGGAAGCATTGCTCGATCCGCCCGGCAGCCTGGCCCGAGCGCCGAATCCCCCTGCTTCATGTTATTGCCACGCTGATCGGGCGATTACCCGGGAAACACGGACAGCTTTCGCCAGTAGAACTACGTTCCGACTGGGTGATTCCCGGAGCGCCGTCCCTGAGCATAGAACTTCTGGGAAACTGCTGGTATCCCTGG
>JAADFQ010000042.1:0-7425 GCA_013152835.1 FCB group bacterium | reverse complement strand
CGGAGGTGCTGGGGGAATGATACCCGCCTGAAAAATTACATCGTTGCTCAGGGCGGATTGGTGCTTCATCGCCGTTATTGCAATCTCCGTACCTGTCATCTCTGTCCGCTGAAACTCACGACCCATGCTTTGTTCAACTGAGCAGGCTCGACAGCACGTGACGGCCTGGTCCCGGGAAGGGGCGACGGTTGTATTCACCAACGGATGTTTCGATCTGCTGCATCGGGGTCATGTGGATTTATTAACCAAAGCGGGACAACTGGGAGATTATTTGGTTGTGGGCCTGAACAGTGATCGTTCCGTTCGGGCATTGAAAGGGCCGGAACGCCCCTATCAACCGGAGGAGGACCGGGCGGCAATTCTCGATGCTCTCAAGGGGGTGAGTCTGGTGATCATCTTCGATGAAGATACACCGCTTTCGTTAATCCGTATTTTGAAACCGGGGATTCTGGTGAAGGGGGGCGATTATTCGGAAGACGAAATTGTCGGCGCCCAGGAAGTACGGTCCTGGGGCGGACGAGTGGAAATACTTCCCTTCCTTCCTGGTTACAGCAGTTCAGCGCTGATCCGGAAAATAAGACGAACCTGACCGTGAATTCCCTTGACTAGGGCTACGGTCCGCGTCTAATTTCGCCGGTTAAAATTTCAGTAAGTATCGCATGCAAAGGCATTTATCCGAATTTCTCTCCCTGGCACTGTTGTGCTCCGTCGCCTGGTCTCAGACCGCTCTGGATACCAGCGTCCTGGCGCCCCTGAATCCTGAGGATGACAGTCTGGAGTTGCGGAAACTCCCGGAACCGATTTTCCATCTGGATGAAGATGAACCGGAGATGACACTTCCCGATCTGTCTCAGTCGACAGATCGATTACCCCAGTTGCTCCGGGATGTAAAAGTGTATCTTACCGACGCCCTGATTGCCGACACCTATCAGGATACCCTGGAAGTCGTCTATATCCTGGACCGGATTTTTGAACTGTTGGCGGAGGCTGATCAATCGGGGGAAAAGACCCCGGAGGAAGATGATGAATTTTCCCGCTTTGAAACAGCTCTGGTGGATGTGTATACCAATCGGTTGCAGACCCTGAATTCCGCTGATGTGCCGGTAACTGCCGATCAGTTGCGTTCGGAAGTTTCCGACTGGGTAGCGCCCCTGGAAGTGGAGCTGGGTGATTCCAAATACACGGTAGTGGATGATCGTGAGGGGCATATTCCTTTGGTCCGAAATGCCCGGGTGGACCAATTTATCGAGTTTTTCCAAACCAAACGGCGGCCGGAGTTTGAAATCTGGCTGACCCGATATATGCGCTACCGGGAAACGGTGCGCACCATACTGAAGGAACATGATTTACCGGA
The DNA here is from genome assembly GCA_013152835.1 of FCB group bacterium. Classification (GTDB taxonomy): domain Bacteria; phylum Fidelibacterota; class Marinisomatia; order Marinisomatales; family J089; genus J089. The sequence goes on along the minus strand of JAADFQ010000042.1, from coordinate 6,071 downwards.
GGAATTGGAATTCCTGGCGCTGATCGAATCGGGAATGAATCCCCGGGCCTACAGCCGGGCCAGCGCTTCCGGCATGTGGCAGTTCATATATTCCACCGGAAAAAAGTATGGTTTGAATCGTAACTGGTATGTGGATGAACGGCGTGATCCGGTGAAAGCCACCCATGCGGCCTGTGAATATATTAAGGATTTATACGCTGAATTTGACGACTGGTATCTTTCCCTGGCGGCATATAATTCCGGAGCCGGACGGGTACGTCGCGGTATTCAGTTACACAATACGCGTGATTTCTGGCAACTGCGATCGCTTCCCCGGGAAACCCGGGACTATATTCCTTACTTTTTAGCGGCGGCCCTGATTTGTCGGAATCCGGAACAATACGGCTTCACCCTGCCGGAAGTGGAACCCCTGGCCTATGACGAGGTGGAGTTGGAGAAAAGCGCCGATTTGAATGTTCTGGCCAAATGTTGTGGTATTTCAGTCAATAAATTACGGGACCTGAATCCCGAATTGCGTCAATCGGCCACACCGTCCGAAGGGATTTATTTTCTGAAAATACCTAAAGGGTCCACCAATTCATTTCTGGAAGCCTTCAACGCTCTGCCTGACGATCAGCGCTTTGCCCCCCAATACATTGTCCATCGGGTCCGCCGGGGCGAAAGTTTATGGACCATTTCCCGAAAATACCATGTATCCATTCATGACGTGGCGGCAGTGAATAAAATCAAGAACCGACATCGGATTCAGATCGGACAGAAACTGACCATTCCGATTCAGGATGTCCGTTCTCTGACTAAGGCACGCCCAACCAGTACCGGATCGGGACCACCGGGAATGAAAAAGGTCGTCTATACGGTCAGGAAGGGGGATACCCTGGGTGAAATCGCCGAGAATTATCATACCCGGGCCAGCTCGATTCGCCGTTGGAACGGGCTCCGCTATCGTCAATATATTTATCCGGGACAAAAATTAATCCTGTGGGTGTCATCCAGTTGAGAACTTCCGCTTCATCGCCTAACCGGTGGGTCTGGATTCTGCTGGGTGGAATTGCCATCGTATTTCTGATTTCCCAGATGCGGGGGTGCGGACGGGATCCGGATGGATTAACCTTTGGCAGCAAGGTGGCCATTGTCACGGTGAACGGTCCCATTATGGATTCGGAAACGTGGGTTCGTCAACTGGCCATGTATGATGAACGCTCGGATGTGAAAGCGATTGTTTTGCGGGTCAACAGTCCCGGGGGCGGCGTGGCCGCCAGTCAGGAAATTTTCGCCAAAGTCGGAGAGGTGAATCAACATAAACCGGTGGTAGTATCCATGGGTTCCGTAGCCGCCTCCGGAGGTTATTATATCGCGCTCAGGGCCCGGATAATCATGGCCAACCGGGGGAGTGTAACGGGAAGTATCGGTGTCATCATGGAATATCCGGTCATGACCAGTTTGATGGAAAAAATCGGGCTGGAAATGGAAACGGTGAAAAGCGGGCCCTTAAAAGATGCCGGTTCACCAACCCGCCCGGTTTCCGAGGAAGACCGTGCTTATTTTCAGGATGTGGTGGGAAATCTGTATGAACAATTCGTGTCCGATGTGGCGACCTACCGGCAACTTCCCGAATCGGAAGTGAAGGTGATCGCCGACGGCCGGGTATACACCGGTGTTCAGGCGCTGGAACTGGGGCTGGTGGATACCCTGGGAACTTTTACCGAGGCCATTGCCTTGGCCGGGGAGCTGGGCGGCATTACCGGTACACCGAAAACGGTTCGTCCGGTGGAACGAAAACCATTATTACGAGACCTCCTTTTGGGGACTATGAAACAAATCGCCGGTGAAGGGTTGAAGGAGGCACCTGCATTTCGCTGGCAATGGAGGGAAAGATGACCAAACAGGAAATTGTGGACGTCGTGTCGGCCGCCACGGGATTGACCAAGGTTGAAACCGAGGCCGTAATGAATGGCGTCATGCAAACGATTATTGAATCACTGGAACGCAATAACCGGGTGGAGCTCCGGGGCTTCGGGACGTTTGGCGTTAAGCATCGCCAACCGAAGAAAGCCCGCAATCCCGGAACGGGAGAACCGATCTATTTACCGGAACGGTATGTCCCGACCTTCAAACCGTCGAAGATTATGCGCTCCCGGGTGAATTCATCATTAATGCACGATTAGAGGAACTATGCCAAGCGGAAAAAAACGGAAACGCCGGAAGATCAGTACCCATAAGCGGAAAAAACGTCTTCGGGCCAATCGACATAAGAAAAAGAAGGTTTAACACCGAAACCCGGGGAAGCCTTTCCCCGGGTCTTATCCTTTAGGAGTATGGATGACCGACTCCCAGGTATATACGGTTTCGGAAATATCGGAACGCATTCGTCTCACTCTGGAAACTCAATGGCCGCAAATCCGGATTCGGGGGGAGTGTTCCAATGTGACCTACCACCGTTCCGGTCATATCTATTTTGTGCTGAAGGACAGCGGCGCCGAATTGCGTTGCGTTATGTTTAAGGGCTATACGACCGGGCTGCATTTCCGGTTGGATCAGGGAGTGGAAGTGATTGCCTCCGGTCGCATTTCCATGTTTACCCAGCGTGGTCAATTACAATGTATCGTGACGGCCCTGGAACCGGCCGGACAGGGAAATCTCTACCTGGCCTTCGAGCGGTTAAAACAATCCTTGAATGCGGAAGGACTGTTTGATTCAGCGAAGAAAATTCCCCTGCCTGCTTTTCCACAACGGATCGGTGTGCTTACCTCGGATACGGGCGCCGCGATCCGGGATATCCTTCAAATTCTGGCACGACGGGCGCCGTACGTAACCGTGATTCATCGACCCACCCTGGTCCAGGGCGATCAAGCTGCAGCGGATATTGTTCGCGGATTGGAAGCCATGGAACGGCAGGCACCGGATTGCATCATTCTGGGACGGGGCGGCGGATCCATCGAAGATTTATGGCCCTTTAACGAGGAATCAGTAGCCCGTGCCATCGCCCGCTGTCCGATTCCCATTGTTTCCGCCGTGGGACATGAAACCGATACTACGATTGCGGATTTAACAGCGGACCTGCGGGCACCGACCCCATCGGCTGCGGCGGAACTGGTGGCGCCCGATATTCAGGATATCGTTCAACAACTACGTTTAATTCACACCCGGCTCTCCCAGGGAATCGCGCGGAAAATTCAAACCGCCTGGCAGGCGCTGGATCACTGGGAAGAACGACTGATGGCTCAGGTTCCCCGAAAACAAGTAGAGCGCAAACGGTCCCGTCTGATGGAATGGGGTCGGCGAATGCAGCACGCCTGGGACCGCCAGGCCGGGAACTCCCGGTTGCGACTCTCACGGTACCGGGAAACCCTGATTGCCCTGAATCCGTCCCGGGTTCTGGATCGGGGTTATGCGCTGGCCCTGCAGTCGGAAACGGACGTTGTCCTCCATTCCATTCATCAACTGGCGCCTGGGGAAGCGTTCAGACTTCGTTTAAGTGATGGCGAATTCCCCGCCCAGCGTCAATCGGAAGAGTAATACATATGAAGAAAAAAACCAATCCGGACCTGGAAGCTACTTTTGAACAATTGGAAACAATCGTAAAGCGGCTGGAGTCCGGTGAAGAGTCCCTGGAAGCTACCCTGAAACTATTTGAAGAGGGCAGCGCGCTGGTAGCGTCCTGTCAAAAGATTCTGGATGAGGCGGAGCAGAAAATTGAACTCCTGAGTTCGAGCCTCCCGGCGGAAGAAGGCGACCGGTGAACAGGGAAAAACCACGCCGTTTTGTGGTCTGGGGAAATACGGAAAAAAAAGCGTTTTGGACCCTCCTGCCCAAGGTTGTGGACTGGGCTCAAAGCCATGGGATCACCGTGGTAATTACCACCCGGATTGCGGGAGAATTAGACGGAAAAATGGATTTTCCCTGTGAGATATTATCTTCAGCGGATGAATTTCCCCAATCGGATTTTGTTCTGACCTTGGGCGGCGACGGTACCTTCCTGTCCGCGGCCCAGGCCATTCAGCACCGGCAGGTTCCCATTCTGGGAATTCATCTCGGTGACCTGGGATTCTTAGCCCAGGTTACGGCGGCTGATTTATTTCCCCGGTTGAATCAGGTGGCGGCAGGTAACTATGATTTGGAACAACAACTGGTGCTGGCAGGAAAAGTTCTGGATGGGGATCAGGAAACTTCCTGGTTTGCGGTGAATGATTTTGTACTCAACCATTCCCAGGCGCATCGAATGCTGAGCTGTCGGGTGTTTGCCAACGGACGCCTGGTGGGGAATTACAAAGCGGATGGCATGATTGTATCCACACCGGTGGGATCGACAGCATATTCGCTTTCGGCAGGCGGACCCATTGTGCAACCGGGTGTGGAATCTCTGGTGGTTACACCCATCTGTCCGCATACGCTTACTTCCCGGCCGCTGGTGTTACCCTCCGATGTACAACTGGAATTTGATTTTCCGGAAGATCATCAGGATCCGGTCAGTCTGGCAACCGACGGTCAGTATAAACGGCAATTGATTTATCCGGAACGCTTTGTTGTGACCAAAGCCGAGTTTACCATTCCTTTTTTAACGTTTCCGGATAAAAACTATTACCAGACCTTGCGGCGTAAAATGGGATGGGGCCGCCGCGGCGACCGGGAATTCTTCGACTCTCCCGGTTAACCTTGTCGTGCCCGGTGTTGGCGCAGCATGCAATCGTCCATGACGACGAATAGTCCCGCCGCTTCCGCCTTTTGGGCACTCTCCGGAGCCACGACGTGATCCTGTAGCCATAGCGCTTTGGCGCCGATAGCAATTGCTGCGTCGGCAATCGCCGGCACCGCTTCCGGTCTCCGAAATACATCCACCACTTCCACAGGAAAGGGGATGTCTTTTAGCGTGGGGTAGGCGGTTTCGCCCAGGATTTCTGACTGGCCCGGATTTACCGGTATAATTTTATATCCCTGAGATTTTAAATAAGAAGCGACGCGATAACTGGGACGTTCCGGATTGGCAGATAAGCCTACCACAGCAATGGTAATGAAATCTAAAATGGCATCAATGGTGGAGGGTTCATTCATGGATGGGGCCTTTCGATTCTATTCCTTGGAGAACACCATACGCAGAAGGTTACGGTTCAGGTGCGGGACGTAAACATATTTTTCAGGACATAACCTAAAATATGCGGATTCTCCTGAAGACGACGGATGGAATAATCGAACCAGGCGGCGCCAAACGGAACATAGATGCGGACCGTGAAACCTTTGTCACGAAGCGCCTCCAATTTTCCCTGCATGGGAACACCGTAAAGGACCTGAAACTCAAACCGGTCGGGAGGAATGGACGCATTCTCAAACCAGGTTTCCACCTGAGTAATTAACGACAAATCATGGGTGGCCACAGCAACGAAACCGCCGGACTGAATCACGGCCTGAACGGCAGCAAAATAATTCTCCCGAATCTTTTCCGGATCCTGGAAGGCAATCTCCACCGGTTCCCGGTAAATCCCTTTACAAATCCGTACGTTCAAATTTGGTGATCCAAGTGCCTCAATATCATCCAGGGTGCGACGCAAATAGGCCTGGAGGACGGTACCTACCCGGTTGTAACGACCCAGACAGCGTTGAAAGATATCCAGGGTAGCGGTAGTATAAGGCGAATTTTCCATGTCGATTCGCAGGAAATTCCCGGTCTTCTTAGCGGCATCGCCAAGGGCCAGTACATTTTCTTCTACCAGAGCGCGGTCCAGGGCCAGACCTAAGTGAGTAAGTTTGAGGGAAACACCCGTATCCAATTTTTCGGCTTCAATATCGCGGAACAGCATTGCATAAGCATCGCGGACAGCATGTGCTTCCTCGATAGATGTGACATGTTCACCCAAAATATCCAGCGTAGCCTTGAACCCGCGATGATTGAGACCGCGGACAACCTGGGCCGCTTCGGAAAAGGATTCTCCCGCCACGTAGGGATTGGCAAACGGGCGGGCAAACCATTTGGGAAGATAGGACAGGGTTCCGGCTACGACTGTATTCAATCCCTTCATAAGGCGGAGAATTTAGGACCGGGAGAAAGGAAAAATGAACCGCGATTTGCAGGTGGCGGA
>JAADFQ010000041.1 GCA_013152835.1 FCB group bacterium | reverse complement strand
GCAAACAGGGATCAAAACGGTCGGATTCAGCGGGGGCGTGTTCCAGAATCAATTATTATTGGAAACAATGATTCCTGAATTTGAACGGCATGGATTCCAGGTTCTGACCCATGAACAGGTTCCCTGTAACGACGGGGGAATTTCACTGGGACAGGCCATGGCCGGAAGAATGCTTTATCAATGGTCCTGAACCATTAACTTTACAGCCTTCATTCAGCGGTAAGAAAGGAAGAATCATGTGTTTGGCGATTCCCGGAAAAGTAATCAAAATATTTGACGAGGGTGGATTGAAGATGGGACATATCGACTATTCAGGTACGGTCAATAAAGCCTGCTTGGAATATGTCCCGGAAATCAAAGAGGGCCAATATACGTTGGTCCATGCCGGATTCGCCCTTTCCATCCTTGATGAGGGTGAGGCGCAAAAATCATTAGAAACCTGGGCGGAAATGGAAGACATTATCCAAATGGATGAACCGGAAGAATCACCCCGAAAGCCTTTTCAGTCATGAAATATCTGGATGAATTTCGGGATCCGGTCCTGGCAAAGAAAATTCTGGCGCAGATCAAAGCCGCCGTAACCCGTCCCTGGGTCATCATGGAAATTTGTGGCGGACAGACCCATTCCATCATTCGCAACGGCATCGATCAGGTCCTGCCCCCGGAGATCGAACTGGTGCACGGACCCGGATGCCCCGTTTGTGTAACACCACTGGAGATTATTGATAAGGCCATTGCGATCGCCAGTCGGCCAGAGGTGATTTTCACCAGTTTCGGCGACATGTTGCGTGTACCGGGAAGCGAAAAAGATTTGTTCATGGTCAAGTCGGAGGGCGGAGACGTGCGGACGGTCTATTCACCGCTGGAAGCGGTGACTATTGCGCGGGAAAACCCGGATAAGGAAGTGGTCTTTTTTGCCGTAGGGTTTGAGACCACTGCGCCGGGCAATGCCATGGCCATTCATCAGGCTCACGAGGAAGGGATAACGAATTTCAGTGAACTGGTGAGCCATGTGCTGGTACCACCAGCCATGGAAGCCCTGTTATCCGCACCCCAAAACAGGGTCCAGGCCTATCTGGCGGCAGGTCATGTTTGCACGATCATGGGCTGGAAAGAATATGAGCCCATTGCGGAAAAATATAAGGTCCCCATTGTGCCCACCGGATTTGAACCGCTGGATATTCTGGAAGGAATTCTCCTGGCTGTCCGGCAGTTGGAAGCGGGACGGTACGAAGTTGAGAACCAGTATGTTCGCTCCGTGCGACGGGAAGGCAATCGCTCGGCGCAGGATTTAATTCAGGAAGTCTATGAGGTCGCACCCCGGAAATGGCGCGGGATCGGCGAAATCCCCCAAAGCGGAATGCGGATCCGGAAAAAATATGCAGCCTACGATGCAGAGCGAAAATTTTCCGTCGGTGATATCCACACCGCCGAACCGGAACTATGCATCAGCGGTACGATTCTCCAGGGATTGAAAAAACCACCGGAATGCCCCGCTTTTGGTAAAGAATGCACGCCCATGACGCCCCTGGGTGCCACCATGGTTTCCGGCGAAGGCGCCTGCGCTGCTTATTTCAAGTACCAGCGGCTGGAAGTATAAAAAACACGGGGTAACCATTCACTAATATTTTCCACAACCCCCTCTATCCTCGTCACAACGCTCTGCATTGTGACGTTTTTGGTTGCTGTATTACGTTACACGGCAGAGCCGTGTAACGAGGAAATAAACTCACATCTGCATCCCCCTGCCCTCGTCACAGCGCTCCGCGTTGTGACGTTATGATTTGCGTTACACGGCAGAGCCGTGTAACGAGGAAAGAATGATCGCGGGCAGGCTCCAAAACAACGTGCATTACCCAAAAATAAGAAAGCCGCTGAATTACAGCGGCTTTCTTTGATCTGTATTGGATGCGGTTTATTTCAACAGCATCATCTTTCTCGTAAATCCGTAACTCCCGGCTTCCATCCGGACCAAGTACATTCCACTGGGGAATTGTCTCGCATCCCATTGCACCGTATAGCGCCCGGCGGGACGCTGATCATTCACCAGGGTCGCCACCACTTCACCCAGTACGTTGTGAATCGTGATTTTCACCTGATTATCCTCAGGCAAATCAAAACTCAGGGTGGTCACGGGGTTGAAGGGATTGGGATAGTTTTGGGACAACGTATAAGTATCCGGAATGAATATGGATCCGTGGACAAAATCGTCGCGGTTACTTCGTTGGACGGATCGCTTTCATTTCCGTTGAAGTCAAACGCCGTAACCACATAATAGTAGGTTTGTCCCGGATCAAGAGCTTGATCCACAAAGGTCGTGTCTACCGTAAATCCGTAGGGATCACCGTTACTCATGCTACCGGAATCGGTGCTGCGATAAATTGCGTAGTAATCAAAATCCTCGTCCGCAATTGGTCGCCAGGACAGCTGGACGGCACCCGGATCGGAATAATACGCTGCAACCAGGTCTTCCGGAACCGACGGTATCAGGTTATCTACCGAATAGCCGGACTCGGGTTCAGAATCGAAGAACTGATAGGGATCCATGGTATGCGCCGTAACCACGAACGTGGACCAGTAGTCCCCGGTCTGTCCGGTGGTCGCATTGGAATCGACCAGCGTTGGCGCTATAAAGGAATAAACATCATCACCATGATAAGGAACGGTAGTGATGAAATCCCAAACCGTATCTTCATTGGTCATCCGCCAGATGCTGAACTGGTTCCATTCCCCGAACCAGGCAGGATATCCCTGATCCCAGGTTATGCGCACCTGCCGTCCCTGATCATTGGGAACATCCTCAATGGAAAGTATTTCCGGAGGAGTCATCATGAAGTGATCCAGATAGATGTCCAACCAGGCAGTATCGCCGGGAGCCAGATCGATATCATCTTCCGATGGTTCATATCCCGGCGCCATTGTGACCACATGAAATGAATCTGCAGGCAGGTCCAAATAAAAGTATCCGTTATCATCAGTGAAGGTTTGGAAAGTATAGGATTCATTTTCCACAATGATATTTGCACCCCAGATCGGGAATTCCTGTTCCGCATCCATGACTACACCTTCCAGCGCCGCTTCCGGAGTGAAGGGTAGATAGAAGGTTACTGTCGTATCGGGATGCATGGGATTCAGCTCCAGATCAAAGACAAATTCGACTGAATATCCGTCTTTCCAGGCCCGACCGGCAAAATGGCCATAGGGCATATTCATGGAAAAGGCGCCGGAGGCATCCGTGTATTCGATATCAAAGAAGGTGTCGCTACCGATAATGACCTCAGCATCTTCTATAGGACTGCCGTCATCCCCATTCAACACCCATCCGGATATGGTTCCATCCAGCGATATGGGATTTAAATAAAAATCATGAATCTCAACCTGGTCCTGGATCGTAATTGTACTATCCATTGGAACCCATTCATAGCCATATGCTCCGGCTTCAACCTGGTAAGTTCCGTTAGGCAGAGGAATATGATAGAATCCGTCGGGACCGGTTCCACCGCCATAATCCATGGAATCGTTGTACACATGAATCCAGGCGTCGGAAACAGGATTAAGGGTATTGGAATCATATATCATTCCTTCTATACCACCCATTACCTGTACGGCGACAAAGTCAGCGTTTGTTTCTCCTGAATAGGCAAAATCCGAATACTGGACGAAGAAGACATCCGGTGGGATGAAATCCCAGATCCCCATCCCATAGCCGCCCATATCGTCGGCAGCAGAACTTACGTTCAGGGTGTAATTTCCCAGGGAATCGGTCCGGCTTTCCGTCCAGCCGATTTCACTCCAGGCGCCCACATTGATGCCGGGCCAGGGATTGTCATTCAAAGTCACCGAACCTGAAATTTCCGCATCCGTTGTGTAAGCCATAAAATCGACGAACACGGAATCGTAATCGCCAAGTGAAATCCATTGCTCATCCGGAACCAGATAATCGGGCAGGAGATCAACCTGGTCAAGACCCACGCGCCAATCACCGGGAGGCATGGGAACGTGGAAATACCCACTGGAATCAGTGAAGGCTTCAAATCCGGGACCGCCGTCATTATCAATCCAGACATGCAGATCAGGAATAGGCGTCATGAATTCATCCGTCACCATTCCCGCAATTACTGAATTAGGTTCAATAAAGTTGAAGTCATAATCGGTTTCAAAACCCTGAACCGGAACGTTAAAATACATGGTATCGGGAATTAATCCATCGGTCACACCTAAAAAGTCGAATGCCGCCAGTGCATAGGTCCCTGTATCCGGGAGGAAAATCTGGAAAATTCCATTGGAATCGGATCCGGCACCCCAAAATAACGGACCGGATGAAGTATCGTTTTCCATATCGTTCCAGGGAAAAGCGATCACCATAATATGCGCTTCCGGTGGTGTAATTTGTCCGCTGATAGAATAATTGGAAATAATCGGTTCAATGTGGACGCTGGCAAAATCATTACCCCCCATCATTCCCGTTACTTCGATAATGAAGGTCATATTTGAGAATCGTTGCAGTCCTTCCGGATCATCATTTCTAATCGTCATTTGATAAACGCCCATTTGGGGATCTTCATCCTCAGGACCGTTATCCATAATATGGCCCGGATTCTCAATTTCAACGTCCATGTCGGGATTCAACATTCCATCGTCATCCATATCGACCCAAACATGTAGATCGGCCTGATTTACACTATCGGGGAAATTGATCTGAAAGACCAGGGAATCTCCCACCTGGACTGTATCGGCATGCACACCATTAATCGTAATTGTTATCGGACTTGTGGGAGGATTAAAAATATTCGATCCATCCGGCTGATACATGTAATTAAACTCAAACCAGGGATTGCTCCAGTCAAATCCACTGGAAGCCGTTACTTCCAGAACGGCGTAGGCGTGAGTCGTCCGTGTATGAATCACCCAGATATTGCCAGGCTGCAGGTAGGAACCGTTGTTGCCCCCGTACCAGTCCCAGGAAATGTCCGTCCAAATGGCCAGGGTATCATCCACAGTGGGAACCATACTGACCTGATCAAGGCTGCCGTTGGGACTTAAATAAAACAGTTCACTGGGATCGCTGAAAGCAGTCCCGAAACCATTTTCGCTGCCAAAATTCACGCCTTCGTTTCCGGAGATCATCACATCCATTCCGGTTGTGTCGCCCCCATTGGTTCCGGTTGCAAATTCGAAATAGACCGAATCACTGTCAGCAGACATGCGTCCGCTGCCAAAAATCAAATTGCGATTATTATTAAATAGTCTTTCTCCCAAATTCAGAAAATCCTGGTGACGTGGTGATTGTTTCGAAAAAAGTTGGGAATCCAATACCCGATACACATTTTGTGATGGGTGAACTTTCGGTGGCTGTTTCTTTCCGCGTTTAATTTGAGCAATTTTGGCCGCTCGTTGTTGGGAAATCAGTTTTAGCTGCGGAACGGATTTCTCCGATCCTCGTAATTGAATTATGTGCTGTATTTCTGTCTGGGATAACCCCGGCGAAGTTGTTTTTGTATTATTCGCCGATTCAGAAAATGCAAAGCTAAATAGGATTGCCGCCACCCATACAACCGTGCAATGACCCCATCTGCTTTTTGGGTAACCATTGTAGATCATGAGTTTTCTCCTTGTGTTGCTTAATGAAAATACGGCAGAAAGTACATGATCGGAACGGGGCCGACTGTGATTGCACTCACAAAATTTTGGTGATCAATTGGACATGAGGAGAAACCGGAATATCCGAGCATACCGGTCAACGATATCATCTATAATGGGGTGGTAGGGAAAATTGAGCGGGAATGTTTAACAAAGAATCAAATCGACCCGGCGCAATATCATCAACAGACAGGACTTATTCCGGAGCGTTCTTTCCGTCGGAAAATTCCACACCGGTTTTCAAACGCCCCTCTTTTACAATCAGGAACGAACTTTTGCCAGAATCATTTGATGGAATGTTCTCCGGACCCAGACGATCCCCACGAGAGTGGCAATGATGGTGGACATCATCATGGAATACCAGACCCATTCCAACGGCTTATGCAGGATGAAAGCAAAAAAGCTGGCCAGAGGAGCGGAAACGAATAGAATCCGTATGGATGTAATGGCCAGAACCGGGATTCCTTTACCAAATCCCTGAAGAATGCGCCCACTGGTTATTCCAATAGCAACCACCGGATAGACCAGGGTGATCAAACGCAAATAGGTTACGGCAATATGTTGGACACTAAGCGAAGGTGTAAATCCGGTGACAATGATCGGAGCGAGAATAAAAATCACGGAAGATGAAATTATGGTAATTAAGAACGATCGTCCATAACCATATTTTACAATCATTTTCAGTTTATCGATTTCATCAGCGCCATAAAACATGCCCACGAGTGTAGTCAGAGCCGCTCCGATGGACATAATAGGCAATAAAACCAGCATATCAATCCGACCGCTGATTTGGTAGGCCGCCACGGTTTCCTGAGAGAATGAAACCAGAATTCGGTTGAACACGCCCTGCCCAATGGACATGATAATCATGGATAATGATGCGGGAATTCCTACGGTGAGAATACTTTTAATCAGCTCCGGATCCGGATGAAAGTGTTTGATTTTAAAAGTGATATAGGATTGTTTTTTCACATACAACATGTAGAAAAATATCAGGAAAGAAACCAGTTGGCTGATGATTGTGGCGATAGCGGCTCCGGCCACTCCCAGATCGAAAACAAAGATAAAAATCGGGTCCAGTATGATATTAAGAACCGTTCCAAAAGCGGCTACCATCATGGGAAATTTCGTATCGCCTTCACCGACCAGAATCGACCGGAAAAATCCGGAAAAAATCATGAATGGCAATCCCAGACTGAAAATCCTGAGATAGGACCATGAAAGCGGAATCAATTCTGTTGGAGCACCTAATCCCCGAAGCATTTGGGGACCGAAGAAAAGTCCGGCCAACATCAGAGGTGTACCGATCAACAGGCCCAGAACAACCGCATGTTCTGCGGCGTTATCGGCATTCACTTTATCGCGGGAGCCGATATACCGGGCTACAGTGGCTGTCACCCCGGTTCCCAATCCCATGGTTAGTCCCATGACAAAGAAAAACAGAGGCATATTAAATGCTACCGCCGTTATCGCGTTCGCGCCCAAGCGTCCGATAAAAATGATATCCACCACCGTATACATGGTCTGAATACCCATACCGATCATAATCGGCACCGCCAGGGTCCAGAGGGCCTTACGGGGTGCGTTAAGATAGAGGTCCAGTCGTGAATCTTTCATCGTATTCCTAAAATAAAGCTGTAAATATACTTCAACCGATTCAGTCTGCCGAAACTTCTTCTCCGAAACTCGGAGTCAATCAGCCGGCTCAGGAAAATCCTGATGATGCGGAACAACCGGAATATCCGGAACTATGGGACGAGGCCGATGATGATCCGCCGACCGCTGGTGCCGAAAGCAGGCGTTTGGCCTGATGTTCACCGCAATTGGGACAAGTGATATCTTCATCCGGCACCGTACTGGACCAGACTAATTCTTCAAACTTATGACCGCAATTTTCGCAGTAATAATCAAACATAGGCATAGAATAAGTTCTCCTTCATTCTACAATTTTTCTGAATTGTCAGTTGATTTGATTGGAATTTTTGTTTTTTTTCTGACCGGGAAAGGCCCAGATCAAACCCATAAGGGCGCCATAAACCGAACTGTTGACCGGATTACCGGTGATGGCACAGGTTCCGGTCCGGCAACCAATCAAAGCATAATACACCCATCCGAGAATCCCGCCGATGACAATTCCCATCAACAGCCCGCGCCACCATCCCGGATATTGGTAAAAACGGACTTTAGGCATGATTGACCGTCAGGCGTTGATTCAGGTTCTCAATAATTTCATCCAAATTGGGAATCCGTTTCCGCGCGGCCAGTTCCTCCAGGGTTCCCCATAGCGGTTCCCCGCATTTGACGCAGGCCAGACCGGCCTCCGCCAGAGGAGCGATAATTTCCGGATATTCCCGGACGATATCTTCGATGAACATGGTTTTCTCGATCATGACCAACCGCTCCCCTCCAGGGGATGTAATAAATTATTGAAATAATCCCGGGCCGCCTCCGCGGCTGTGATCCGTCCGCCCATATGCAGTACGCGCACGTTCCAATGAGCCGCGATTTTCCGTGCATGGTCACCCATATGATGCACAATCATGGCTTCCGGCATCCTGTCCGGTTTCAGGGTCTTAAAGATGAGCCCGTGATGGACTTCCGGGGATCCGGGAATGGCGTCCAGTAATTGACCGTCCTGATCAAGAAACAAATACCAGGACGCGCGTCCAAAGTGCGAACCGGCCGGCTGTTCGGGATCGGCATATTCGGATGGAATTAAAACACAACTCATCAGGCCTCCCGATTCAGGTTCAGTTTTTTAAACAATCGATCGGAAACATCATCCGGAATGCTGCTCTCGAACTGGGTTACGCGATAAAGTTTGATGGTGTCTTTAACGCTGTCGATATATATGCGGCATTCAGGACATTCATCCATGTATTGCCGAATTTCTTTTACGACTTCGCGGTCATGATCTTCACCCAGATAATCTTCCACCAGGCGAATCATTTCTTCTTTATTGCTCAAGGTTTTATTCATGATATTCCCTTAATGCATTTAAAATGATTGGCTAACTGATCACGCAGGAACAAGCGCGCCCGCATTAACCGAACCTTGGTATTGGCTTCGGTTATTTTAAGCAGCTTTGCTGTCTCTCGCGTAGACAGGTTTTCCAAATCCCGCAGAATGAATACTTCCCGATAATTTTCCGGCAACATGGACATGGCTTTGGATAAACATTCCCTGAATTCCTGTTCATCAATTTTCTCTTCCAGATGATCCGGCCAGTCCTGAATGTCAAACCCGCGGATATGCTCAAAATCGGGATCGTGAACAGAAATATAGTTGTCCACATACTTCTTCTGCCGGTGTTTTCCCAGGGCTACATTCGTGGCAATACGGTACAGCCAGGTATACAGGGAAGAACGTTCGGAAAACGTATCCAGTTTTTCCAGCATAATCATGAAGGTTTCCTGTAATACATCCTCCGCATCTTCCCGATTATTCATGAGCCGCAGGGCCAGGGTATAGATACGGGCCGAGTGGCTGTCGACCAACGCACTCATCGCCTTTCCGTCACCCGCTTTTGCCCGACGGATCAGTTCGGCTTCGGTTTGATCTGTATTCACGCTATTCATGGGTTAATTTGGAACAACCGGACTCCAAATCAGAGCCCGGTTGTTATGAGATTTGATGATTCTGTTTCGGTTTGGTTACATCAACTTTCGATTATAACACCGCTGGCAACAATGGAATAATTTGCCTTGTCCTGTTCCGTGCAGGTTTCACTGCAGGTTCCGTTTTCATGATCATGTTTAATCATTTCCGTATGGAAGCGTCCCTGAACGGTAATCGTTTTACCACCAGCATCTTTGGGGACAAAGAAGGCGTAATCCTTAAAGCGAACAATAACCGTTTTCCCATCGGCTTCCATGGAAAGCCAGCAACCTTTTTCCTGGCACACATCCTTGATAGTGCCATTAACCAAAATATCCTTGGCATCATATTGAGCGGGATTTTCCAAAACTTCTTGTATTGCAACCTTCGTCTTCAACGCAGGCGCTTCACCATAGACGTTTCCCTGTTTCTGGTTCGAACAGGCCATCAGTATCATTAGCAGTGCCCACAGCACATGTTTCATTTGTTCAGTCTCCTTTTTTTAGTCACAACGATAAACATCCAAATCCCCGTAATACTCAGGACACCCATTGCAGCAGCGACAAGATCGTAATAGATC
Source organism: FCB group bacterium (assembly GCA_013152835.1). Classification (GTDB taxonomy): domain Bacteria; phylum Fidelibacterota; class Marinisomatia; order Marinisomatales; family J089; genus J089. The sequence continues at coordinate 962 of JAADFQ010000041.1, read as the reverse complement.
ACACCGGCCGGTCCCAGAATGTCGCCGGAATGCAAATCATACACAACCCAGGATAAGGGAATAGATACGTTCGCATTTTCCGTTGCGCCCTGTGCGGCGCGCAAAGCCAGCAGACGTTCCGTATATTTGTTGGGTAACCAGTTCGCGGGAATTCGACTGGTTTGAAGAAAATGGAAATCATTCTTATGCTCCAATAAAATACCTGTTACGGCAATCAGAAAAATGAAAAGGGCTGAACTCACCGTCAGCCAGCGGAAATACCCCAGAATATTACGATGCCATATTCGCCAGGTCCGTAAAGAAGCCATAATCGTCCCCATTCATGCCAGAAAGTTAACTCCAATCAGGTTTTCGATAAGAACTAAAAAGGCCAGAATACCGGTAATAAAACCGAAGCTGTGATCCACAACGTAAAAGCCAGCGGAAGACCGGTCTTAAAATAATCAGAAAATTTGTATCCACCGGGACCAAAAACCATCATGTTCGTCTGGTAGCCTATGGGCGTAACAAACGACGCGGAGGCGGCAAAACACACGGCAAAAATAAACGGTCTTGGATCCACGCCCAATGAAGTGGCCGCCACCAGGGCAATCGGTGTCATGATAATCGCCGTAACGACGTTGGAGGCCATTTTTCGGTAAGAAAAACGGTAATCAGATAGACCAGGGCCAGGAGGAGATGGGGTTGCCAGTTCCCGGGGAACAGACCCGCGGTTTGCGTAAGGATTTTACCCAACACATTGGCAGTTCCGGTTGATTCGATGGCAAAGCCCATGGGAATCATGGCCGCAATCAGAATAATGACCTGCCAGTGAATAGAGGCGTATGCTTCATTGGAGCCTAAAACCCGGAAAACCATCAACAACACAACGCCGATCAGAGCGCCCTGAACAATCGGGACCCATTGGATCGCTGCCAGTAATACAACGACAGCAATTACAATCGGACTTAACCACCAGAATC
>JAADFQ010000040.1 GCA_013152835.1 FCB group bacterium | reverse complement strand
AATTCATGGGAACGGCCTCATTCCCGGGGAAAAAGAAGATTCCTTTGAAATCCCGGTTCAATAACCGGGAACGGCGTTGCTGGTAAATTTCGGTGGCGAACATGAGCGCTCCTGAAATAATTGGGGTCGGGAAAAACGGATACTTTGGAATTAATCCCGGCTTGTCTATACGGAACAAGACTTTTTGTCCGAATCTTACACGAAATCCCTGTCATCCATATGTTATCCTGAGCACCGTCGAAGGATGTTCTTCCGGCGAAAACATTGCGGAAGTTTCTCCCTGCGCAAGGCTTTCGGAAGACAAGTCAAACTTCCGCAATGTTAACGTTCAGTGATCTCAGATTCCGTTCCCAGGCAGAACCTTGGAACGAGGGAAAATTGTTCCCGCAACTTCGTTGAATATTTCGTCCCTACGGGACGTCAGGTTTATCCCGATATGGAGAAAACCACCCCGCTATCGAGGGTGGATGAATCCTTTTCTATCATCCCGGGATCGGGATGTCGCCCTTATGGGCGTGCTTTGCTAGGTACCACGGGATTTTCCCACCGAAGTTTCGGCACAGGCGTGGGGCTCCATGTAGATTTTAGGAGCTATAGATATTCCGCCCCTGACGGGGCTTCCCCGTCACCCACATGTCATCCTGAGCGCCGTCGAAGGATGTTCTTCTGGACCGTTTTTATGGAAGGTAATCTTACGGGAATCGGATAACCCAGAGGTTTATTCCCGTTCAAAGGCAGAGACATGGAATGAGGGAAAAATAGAGGTTAGTCCTCGGTGAAAACTTTGCGGAAGTTTCTCCCTACGCAAGGCCTTCGGAAGACAAGTCAAACTTCCGCAAAGTTAATGTACTCGCAGGGAAACAGAAAGATTCAGAACCGAAAGGAAAGTCCCGCCTGAAGCAAAACCCGGTTCACCGACTCCGCCGTTCCTCCGGGCGTGTACTGGTCGGAAGTGGTTTTCTTCCGGGGGCTGACGTTGGCAGTGATGTCCAATTGAATGGAAGGATCCAGGTGAAACGAGGCACCGCCGCTGTAAACCCGGTACTCGGAAGGTCCGGAACTGGTTTTCAAAGGGTTGGGAATGAGGGCGATTCCACCGCGGAGGGTCGTCCCGATGAACGGAAGGGGTACTTCACCACCGGCATGGAGTTCCGTTGTCGGTCGGTACTGGGTTGCCAGAATTGTATTCTCCGAAAGGTAATCCCGATAGTTTTGATTATCCATGCGATTCCCGGAAACAATAAAACGAGTCTGCGACCAATCCCGATAACGCACAGACGTGGAGACGGTAAAGAGCGGTGTGCGAATCGCCATCCCGCCGTCAAAAACATAGGGTGTGCGAATCCGGTACGTCCATTCACCGGAGGATTCCGTGGCATCGGTAAAACCGTCATCGAAAATCAGTTCATCATTCTTACTGTGGGTTTCGTGAACTTCCACACGCGTGGGCAGCGTAATCGCGGCACCTAGTTGGACCCACCGGGCAGCTGTCCACAATCCGCCTACTTTCAGGGTTACGCCGAAAATATCGCTCTGGAGATTCTGTTCCACGGAGTAGGAGGAAAAGTCCGCCGGATAGGTCGTATAGGTGTTCTGGTCGTCTTCCTGTAAAAACGTAAAATGATACAATTCCTTTCCGGTTAACAGCCCCAGGGTAGTCCCGATCAGGAATCGGGGAGAAACTGCCACCGCCCCTGCCAGGCTCCATTGACCCAGTCCCCCTTCGGTGCTTACTTCTTCCTGCCGGAATACATTGCGGTCAAAGGGATACGTGGCCGTAACATCATTGGCGTCGGTGATTTCGAATTCCAATTGGTTGGACAGGGAACTGAATCCTGAAAACAATAAATTTTCGTCATAATCTTTAATTCGGTTGTACCCGAAAGCAAAGACCAGACTTCCCCGGGCCACCGGAACCGGCGATACCAGGCCGAACGACCGAAAGCGGGTATAACTGCGCTGATCCAGAATGGATTGATCCATGTACGTGGCATTATTGGGATATTTCAGGTGGGATAATTCCGAATAAAACTGTGCCTGATCGATTTGGCCCAATCCGGCGGGATTCCAGTACACGGCGGAAAAGTCATTGGCCAGTCCCGTGTAGGCACCGCCCAGTGATAAAGCCCGGGTCCCGAAGCCGGTTTCACCTTCGAAAATGTGAATTGCGTCCCAGGCGGTTTGGGCCGGCAGGGCAGAGATGAACAGGAAAACAGGGATCAGCGGTTTGAGTAAGGTTGATTTCATGGTGATCTCCTAACGATGCCGAACCCGGCGGGTGCTGGAATGGGACGAACTCTTCTTGGCTTTGGATGAGGAACGCTTCGGTTCGGACCGACGGATTGAACCGGAGGAATGATGGTTGGATTGGACCACATTGGCAACAAGTTGCACCACCTCACGGGTAGTAGCCGCCGTTCGTTTTACGGAACGGGTTGTTTTTGCGGCAGAAGATTTTTTCTTCGATGAAGATGCGCTTCGTTTTACGGATCGCGCCGGTGGAGTGGATGAGGATGACGAAGAACCGGATCGGATAACGGTTCGCCGGACCGGTGTTGATGAAGTGGATGGTGGTGCCGCAGCTGTTCTGCGGATGGTTCGGGCAACCGAACCGGAGGATGAATTCCCGCCGCCACCGGGAGTGACGGGATTGGGTTGACTGCGCACAATGGTTTGACCGGTGAGATCGGCTCCCCGGCGATCCCAGTCCCGTTTTTCATGGGGCGGACCCGGCGATGTCCAGCCAGTCCAGTAATGTCCGCCATATCCCCAGTAGGGCGGTCCCCAGTAATCCCAGCCATAGGCATAGTCCCAGCCAAAGTACGGATCGTACCATCCATAACCGGTATTCCAATACCAGGGGTCATCGAAATAGTAATCAAACCAACCGATGGAAGACCAGCCATAGGAGAAGGACCAGGTTGAGTAGGGACGAACCCGGTACGGACGCCAGGAATAGGGACGACCGAAATAAACCGGCGAAATCGTTTCAATAATCACGGTTTCCGTTGCCGTATCATTTCCTTCCTGATCCTGGGAATCCGAATAGGAAGGCGGGTCCGCCGGTTTCGGGCGAACCACGTTCACGGTTGTAATTTGTGTGTAGCACCCCTGAAGCAGAAGTCCGCCTGCCAGCGTCAGGGGAAGAAGGAAGGGTCGTATGTTCAAATGTTTCATGGTGTACCTGCGGTTCATTTGCCTTTACTTAGACAACAACCGTGCCGTAAAGGTTTAATCCTCTGGCAATCTCCCAAGTTCCGATATATGATGGATTAGTGTATTTTTCCAGGGAAAAGTCCTGATGAAATACTGTTAACTATATTATCGGTAATAAATATTATGTTAACATTATTTATAGTTCTTAATTGAAATCTTCAGCCGTTCCAGTTTCTTATACAGCCCCAGACGACTCAGTCCCAGGGTGACCGCTGCCTGACTGATATTGCCCCCGGACTCCGCAAGGGCCCGATGGATCCATTGTCGTTCCAGCGCTTCCGTAGCGGTTCGAAGGGTGGGAAGGGGACCGGATGGCTGGGCTGTTGCCGTCGGGTTTAATTCCGAAAAACTGGCCGGGGTCAGAACAGAATTGGCTTCCGCAAGAACCACGGCTCGTTGGACCAGGTTTTCCAGTTCGCGCACATTACCGGGATAATCATACTGCTGCAATAATTCCAGGGCGGCCGGTTCCACCTCCAGCCGTCCTTTATCCATCCGGGTGGAATATATTTGAAGGAAGTGATTCACCAGTTCCGGAATGTCTTCTTTCCGTTCCCGAAGCGGAGGAATTGCAATGGGCACCACATTCAGGCGGTAATAGAGATCATCCCGAAATGTTCCGGCCCGCACGGCTTCCAGCAAATCCTGACTGGAAGCGGCAATAATGCGTACATCCACCGGGATATCCCGGCGTCCGCCCAACGGACGAATTTCCCCTTCCTGAATCACCCGCAGTAACCGTTGCTGGAAAGCCGGTGACGTGTCGGATAATTCATCCAGAAATACCGTCCCGCCGTTGGTCATTTCAAACAGTCCCTGCTTCCTTGCAACGGCGCCGGTGAAGGCGCCTTTTTCATGTCCGAACAACTCACTTTCCAGCAAGGTATCGGGGAGTGCACCGCAGTTTTGGGCCTGAAACGGTTTTTCCTTCCGGGGACTATTGAAATGAATCGCCCGGGCAATTAATTCTTTCCCGGTTCCCGTTTCTCCCTGGATCAACACCGTGGCGGAGGTCGGGATCACCTTCCGCAACAATTGAAAGACACCCTCCATGGCCGGGCCGGACCCGATCAGATGGTCAAAACGATACTGGGATTCCATGGTTTGCTGCAGAAGTTTATTTTCATCCACCAGGGAGCGGTTGGCGGTTTTCAACCGCTGAATCAGGCGTTTGTTTTCCTCCATCAAGGCAAACCGCTCCGCGGCATTTTCCACCACCAAACGCAGCTCGTCCGGTTCCCACGGCTTTTCCAGGTAAAAATAGATTCCACCGGCATTCACGGCTTTGACAACCGCTTCGATGTCGGCATAGCCGGTGATTAAAATCCGCACGGCCTCCGGTTGAATTTCACGGGCTCGTTCCAGGAAGATATCGCCGGTCATGCCGGGCATTCGCTGATCCGCCAGAATCACGGCCATCATTTCTTTCTCCAGCCACTCCAAACCGCCCGGTCCCGAAGTGGCCTGGAAAATCGTAAACTGTCCGGATAATGTCCGGGCCAGGGCCTTGAGAACCAACGGTTCATCATCCACTAGCAATACATTCGGCAAATTCATGTTGGTTCTCCCACTTTCAAATTCAGGGGAAGGTGAATGGTAAATTGACTTCCCCGGTCCCAGTTTTCGGCCACAATAGTGCCGCCATGCCGGAGGATAATTCCATAGCTGATGCTCAATCCCAGGCCGGTTCCTTTCCCCACCGGTTTGGTGGTGACAAAAGGTTCAAACAAACGATCCTTCACCTCTTCGGAGATTCCCGGGCCCGTGTCTCGGAAGCGGATTACAATCTGTTCCTGTTCCTGCCAGGTCCGAATCCAGATTTCACCGGAGGCGCCCATGGCCTGGGAGGCATTCATTAAAATATTCAAAAAGACCTGGTTCAAATGTCCCGGCAAACAAACGAGTTCGGGAAGGTCTCCATAATCTTTGTGCACTGTAATCCGTCCCTTGAATTCGCCTCGTAAAAGGGTCAGGGTGGAATCGAGACCTTCATGAATATCCGCTATTTTGAACTGCGCTTCATCAAGCCGCGAAAAATTCCGTAAATCCTGGACCAGATCCCGGACCCGGACACTGCCTTCCATAATATCGGCGACCATTTCCCGGGCATCTTCAGGCAGGGAAAGGCCGGAGCGGGTCGTGGTAATCAGGTGGTCCAACGCTTTGAGATTACTGTACATGATTCCAATGGGATTGTTCAACTCATGGGCGATACCCGCCACCAGTTGGCCCAGGGCCGACATTTTTTCCTGATGCACCAATTGGGTCTGGGCTTCCTTCAATTCCCGGTACAACGTTTCCAGTTCCCGGTTTTTGGCTTCCAGCTCGGTAATCATTTTCTCGCGGATTTCCTGCTGCGTCAGTCGTCGTTCCTGATCCCTGACCTGTTCAATATACCGATTGTTCTGAATGGCCAGGGCGGCCGTGTCGGCCAGAATGCGGAACAAAGCCATATCATCCCGGTCCAGTTTCCAGTGCCGTTCCGTGCTACCGGTAAAGGCCCAATACCCTTCCAGCGTATTGTTGTGCTTCAAGGGGAGTACGGTCTCAAAAGGAAACGACTTCGTGGCATGGAACCGGTCCTGTGATACGTCTTTCCAGCAGTTCTCATCAAGATTCCGCGAGGCATACAAGGCAAAACCCCCGGCTTCCTTCAGCCACAATCCGCATTGCCGTAGCTTCAACTGCTCACAGCAAACCGCGACCAATCGCTCTGCCAGCTCATGGTTGTCATGCACCGTCGGCAGTTCACTGGAAAACCGTTCCAGGGTCTGGCGCACACCGGCTTTTTTGCGACTCAGTCGATGGTATTGCTCCAGACTGATAACAAGCAGGAACAGACTGATTCCCTCACCATTCAGGATGGTTTTCAGCACTTTTTCCGCCGTAGGCGAGGCAATCAGGCCGGTGACCAAATAGAGGAGAATCGCCAGGACGAAAAGAGTCATGACCATGGGTCTGAGAGCCCAGCCGTATCGGCGGGCGGCCAGCAGAAAAAAGGCCGCCAGTATTCCCACTGCCAGGAAAATCCGGAAAAAGTTGGCCCAGAAGAGGGTGGATGCTAAACGATTTTTCAGCTGGCGACCCGCCAGAATGACCGATCGCTCCAGCCCGGATATTTCCGGTAAAAATATTCGCTGATCCGTATGAACCGACGCTTTCCGGACGATTCCTGTTGGATATCGAATGATGACGTTTACGTTTCCGCTATAAGGTATTCCGACGAATATTTTTTTGTCTGACTGAGATAAATAGCCCATACCCGAACTAATTTCCTGAAAATGAATCCGCCGGGTTTCCGTGGAGTCCCAGATTTCCACGGTGGCTCCGATGGCCTCCCGATTTGAGCGAACACCTTCAGGTATAATCTCCAGCCAATGTCCGGATGAAACGGGGTTGATAAATATTTGGCTGGAAGTATCCTTATTGGAAACGACCAGGTCCAGGTCACCGTCCAGATTCAAATCGGCCAGGGCGGCTCCGGTACTGTAATATCCGTTGCCTTTTTCTTCCCAGGCCAGCCTGAAGCTCCCGTTCGGTTCCCCTGTGAATAGTAGATTCGGTCCCAGATTTGTAAAGAAGATATCGGTACGGCCGTCCCGATTCAGATCCCCGACCACGGCGCCGTAGGAAGGAATGGAATTAATGATATTCCACTCCCTGGTGACATCCGCGAAATTCAGATTTCCTTCGGGATCCGTCAGGTTCCGGTATACCGCCGTATGGCCGTTCCGGTCACAGACGATTAGATCCGACCATCCGTCACGATCAAGATCGGCCAGGGTAACGCTGTTGGAATTCAGGGCTTGTTGCAAATGGGGAATGGGTAGCGATAAAGCCGTAAATCCCGAACCGTGTTGATTCAGGTACAGGGAATCCGCTGCAAACCAGTTACAGACATACAGATCGGGCCATCCGTCGGCGTTGAGGTCGCCAAAGGCGGCGCCCTGGCTGACCGCTTTTCCCCCGGTCACCTGCCATTCCCGGGAACGATTCACGAATTGATGCTGTTCATTCTGCAGGAAAAGATGATTCCCGTAATGCTCATCGGTAATAAAAACATCCAGATCGCCATCCCGGTCCACATCGGCCCAGACGCCCATATTCCCGTCGATGGGCGTTTGAGCAAACTTTTCGGTTCCGCCTGACCGGAAGTGGAGCGGACGATCCTGACGGAAGCGTTGCGTGGTTGCGCCCCAGCCGATCATCATCAGTTCCGAGATACCGTCATTGTCCATATCCACCAGGGTTGCGCTCAATTCCAAATTGGTCCGCCCACCTGGGAACAGGTTGCCCCCCAACCCGGACTTAATCGTCCGGTCGATCCAGGTCTGGGCCTGCGGATCATAAATGAGTAAACGATTCAGGTTCCGGAAACGCACCAGGTAGAGGTCGGGATAATCGTCGCCATTGAAATCCCGGAAAATGACTCCGTACCCATCGTTTAGTTCGGGCAGAGTTACGGAGTTATCGGAGGGCGTGTCGGCGAGCCAACGAAAGTTTTCCGGTTCACCGGCAAGCAGCAGAGTCCCTAAAAAGAGGATAGCGATTGATCTGGTGAGTAATGACATGGTTGTTAACCTAGTATACAATCTATAAATAATGCTACCAAAATCAAAGCATTCACCATTCTGGAACGCTGCCATCGCTTTGAGCGATGGCAGCATTATACCTCCTCGTTCCATGGCTCTGCCGTGGAACGAAAGCAATGCCTT
>JAADFQ010000039.1:7590-8731 GCA_013152835.1 FCB group bacterium | reverse complement strand
TTAATACGTTTTCCCCTGCCTGTGATGCGATTCTGGACGCGCAATCGTTTCGGCAGTTTCCCAATCTTTTGCGCTATGCAAAAACATCCGTGAATATTATTCGCTGGAGTTTCTTCCTTTCACTGCTCTACAACGTCGTCGGAATATCACTGGCCGTTACGGGTCGACTGTCACCGCTTTTATCGGCAATCCTCATGCCGTTGAGTTCAATTTCAGTCGTTTTGTTTACGACCTTGACCACTAACTTCAGAGCTCGTAAAATCGGCTTAGCCCTTAGGACAGCGGAAAAGTGAATACAAATATTTCATCCAACCGGGTTCGGCCCCGGTATTTTTCAGTGATGATCCCGGAATCATATTCTGGTTTTGTCGCCGGGACAGGGATTTGATAGTGCGCGGAAGCAATCGGAATGATACCTGAAAAGAAGTTTTCGGAGTTTATACTCTTTATTGAGTTAGAACTGTGTAGCTTAGTAAATTGAATACTAGCTAAAATGAGTGTACTCTTCGTTTTAATCGGAGCCAGTCTTTTACTGGCTGTAGGATTTCTGGCGGCCTTTCTCTGGGCTATCCACAACGGACAGTTTGACGACGGAGTTACACCTTCCATGCGCATGCTGATGGACGGACAAAAACATCCACAACGACCAAAAAAAGGGGAGCAACATGGCGGTTGAATCCTTCAAATATGACAATACGATTGTAAGAAAATTTACGCTGGCGACCATATTGTGGGGCGTGGTTGCCTTTCTGGTAGGGCTGATTGTGGCTCTGGAACTGGTCTTTCCCGGACTTTCGCTGGAGATACCCTGGCTTTCCCTGGGTCGGATTCGACCGCTCCACACCAATGCGGCCATTTTTGCATTTGTGGGTAACGGCATTTTCATGGGTGTATACTATTCAATTCAGCGATTATTGAAAACACGGCTGTTCAGCGATACTCTGGCCACAATCCATTTTTGGGGCTGGCAATTCATTATTGTGTGCGCGGCCCTCACCCTACCGCTGGGGTATACGACAGGGAAAGAATATGCCGAATTGGAATGGCCCATCGATATTATGATTACGATTGTTTGGGTCATCTTTGGAATCAATCTTATCGGTACGATTATCAAACGCCGGGAACGGCATATGTATGTGGC
>JAADFQ010000039.1:0-7478 GCA_013152835.1 FCB group bacterium | reverse complement strand
CTGGTACAGTGGTGGTATGGTCACAACGCGGTTGCTTTTTTTCTGACGACACCCTACCTGGGTCTGATGTATTATTTCCTGCCCAAGGCCGCCAATCGCCCGGTGTTTTCTTACCGGTTATCGATTGTTCACTTCTGGGCGTTGATTTTTATCTATATCTGGGCCGGTCCGCACCATTTGCTTTATACGGCACTGCCTGACTGGGCCCAAAGTCTCGGAACCGTTTTCTCCATCATGCTGATTGCCCCTTCGTGGGGTGGAATGTTGAATGGCCTGCTCACGCTCCGTGGCGCCTGGGACCGGGTGCGGCAGGACCCCATTCTCAAATTTATGGTCGTGGCCGTGACGGCGTACGGAATGGTTACCTTTGAAGGTCCCATGATGTCGATTAAAAGTGTGAATGCCCTGACCCATTACACAGACTGGGTCATCGCTCACGTTCATATCGGAACACTGGGCTGGAACGGATTCCTGACCTTTGGGATTTTATACTGGTTAATTCCACGACTGTATGACACGAAGCTCTATTCGGTTAAGCTGGCCAATATTCATTTCTGGGTGGCCACATTGGGAATCGTATTCTACGCAATTCCCCTCTATGCCGCTGCGCTGACTCAGGGATTGATGTGGAAGCAATTTTCGCCGGATGGACTGCTTCAATATCCCAATTTCCTGGAGACGGTGACCAAAATTATTCCCCTGTACGCCATCCGTTCCTTTGGAGGATTGCTTTATTTGGTTGGAGCAATTATCATGGTTGTGAATCTGGTCAAAACCATGCGGGGCGGTTCCTTTGTTCCGGAGGAAGAAGACCAGGCCCCGGCTCTGGCAGGGAAACCGGCTCCTTTGGGTAAAAACGAATATTATCACCGTTGGATTGAACGACGCCCGGTTCAGTTTTTCCTGGCGGCAATCGTTGCCGTTCTCATCGGGAGTTTATTCGAATTGGTGCCCATGTATTTAATCAAGAGCAATGTGCCCACCATTACCAGCGTAAAACCCTATACACCGTTGGAACTTCAGGGAAGGGACGTCTATCTTTCGGAGGGCTGTTATGTCTGTCATTCGCAGATGATCCGGCCCTTCCGTTCGGAAACGGAACGCTACGGTGAATATTCCAAAGCCGGGGAGTTTGTTTACGATCATCCGTTCCAATGGGGGAGTAAACGTACGGGACCGGATTTGCAACGGATCGGTGGGAAATACCCGGATGCCTGGCACTATAATCATATGCTGAATCCTCGTTCGGTTTCTCCGGGATCCATCATGCCGGCCTATCCGTGGCTGGAAAATACGACCCTCGATCTCACCAGCACGGCACCTAAAATCAGGGCAATGCAAACGCTGGGTGTTCCCTATCCGCCGGATTATGATCAAAAAGCAAATCAGGATTTAAAGACGCAGGCCCAGAAAATTGTAGATAGTTTGAATTCCATGGGTGTTCCCAATGCAAAATGGAATTCCAAACTGGTAGCGCTGATTGCCTATTTGCAACGCATGGGAACCGATATTCAACCGGGGAGGCCCTGACATGTTTAAACATATCTTTGAACAAATACAGGGATTGGAATTTTACCCCATGGCCGCCATGCTTTTATTTCTGTTGGCCTTTGGGCTGGTGATCGGGGGGACGTTGGCATTAACCCGTTCGGAAACCGATTATTTGAGCCGTTTACCCCTGGGCGGATCCAGGGAAAAGGAGGGAGAGAACTAATGGTAGTTACACGGAAAGACATGCTGTTAGATCATGATTATGACGGAATCCAGGAACTGGATAACGATCTGCCTCCCTGGTGGCTGATGATGTTTTACTTTACCATTGCCTTTGCCGTCGTCTATTTCATGTATTACCAGGTTTTGGGAATCGGACCCACTATGGCGGAGGAATATCAACTATCCATGAATCCGAATATGGTCCTGGCGAAATCTCCAGGATCCCAAAACGTATTCCAGTCGCCGTACAATACGGGAACCGTGGATTTGACACCTCAACTGAGGAATCAACTTTCCGGCTTCGTCGGTAAGAACGTACCCTTTTCCGTATTGATTGCGGAAGCCAAGCGAAAGGCAAATTCCGAGCAGTTGGAAAAACTGAATACCGCCTTTCCCGGCAATGAATTCGGAACCGTGTTGGCGGCAGCGCCAACAATGGAAGAAACACCTCCAACTCTGGAGCAATTAACTGATCCCGGTGAATTGGCAAAGGGCAAGGCAATCTTTGAAAAAAATTGCATCTCGTGTCATGCGCCGGATGGCGGTGGCGGAATTGGTCCTAATCTCACCGATGATTATTGGATTCATGGCGGCGAATTCCAGAAGATTGCCCACACCATTACCGTCGGTGTTCCGGCCAAAGGAATGATTCCCTGGGGAAAATCCCTGAATCGAAAAAAGATTCAACTGGTTGCCAGCTTCGTCGCATCACTGCATGGGACGACACCGGCCAACCCCAAAGCTCCCCAGGGTGAGCTTATGAAGACCGATACCCACTGATACGGCCCGGACAAAATAACCCATAAGGAGTACCCATGCCCGAAAGGGACCAGGCGTCTTTTCGCGATCATATCGCTACCGTAAATGAACAGGGCAAACGGGTTTGGATTTATCCGAAAAAACCATCCGGACGATTTTATCGTGCCCGGACCTGGTTAAGCTACTTTTTATTGTTGATTTTATTTTCCGGACCCTTTCTCACCATCAAAGGCAACCCGGTTTTGCTTTTGGATATTATTCACCGGAAATTTTATATCCTGGGATTCAGATTCTGGCCCCATGACATGTATTTATTCGGATTGGGTTTCATCATCCTGATCATTTTTATAATTCTTTTCACGGCTGTTTTTGGGCGCATTTTCTGTGGATGGATCTGTCCTCAGACTATTTTCATGGAGATGGTATTCCGGAAAATTGAATACTGGATCGAGGGCGATGCCACCCAACAGCGGCGACTGAGTGCCGCACCCTGGACCGGTGAAAAGATATGGAAAAAGGGGCTTAAATTCCTAATTTTCTACGGGATTTCATTCTTCGTTGGAAATACGTTTTTAGCCTATATCATCGGTAAAGATGCCTTGATACACATTATTACCGCTCCCCCCGGTGAGCACCTGGCGGGTTTTACGGCAATGATTATCTTTAGTTTTATCTTTTTCGGTGTTTTTGCCTGGCTCAGGGAACAGGTCTGCGTGATGGTCTGTCCCTATGGACGTTTGCAGGGCGTTTTGCTGGACCAGAATTCTATCGTAGTCCATTATGATTTTGTCCGCGGTGAACCTCGCGGGAAAGGGAAGCGGACTGAAAAGTCCGATCTGGGAGACTGCATCGATTGTCATCAATGCGTTGATGTTTGTCCAACCGGTATCGATATCCGTGACGGCACCCAATTGGAATGCGTGAATTGCACGGCCTGCATGGATGCCTGCGATGCAATCATGGACAAAGTAAAACGTCCCCGGGGGCTCATTCGGTACGCCTCGTACAACAGCATCGCCAATGGAATCTCCCGCCTGTGGAGTCCGCGGGTGATGGCGTATTCGGCAGTCCTGGCGCTGCTGATCCTGTTTTTTTCAATCGTACTGGTTAAACGATCACCGGTAGATGTGACCATCCTCCGGACTCCCGGTGTACTTTTTCAGGAAACATCGGATGGAACCATCCGAAATCTCTATAATATTGTTTTGATTAATAAAGGAGAACAACTCATCACGATCACATTAAAACTGGTTGAACCGAAGGTGGGTAGCGTATCCCTGGTAAACGATTTGCATGTTGCGGGTAATGATTTATTGCAATCAGCCTTTTTTGTGGATTTACCAAAGGACGTAATTAAATACTCTCCGGTGCCGTTGCAGATTGAAATTGACGCCGATGGTCGGGTTGTCGAGGTGTTTTCCACTGCCTTTGTGGGGCCGGTAAGTCCATGAAAAAAGAGAATCGGTTCCTTTACGGACTTATCGTTGTTCTGATTATATTTTTACTGATTCATCTTGGAATAGTCGTCTTCACCGGTCGCCAGAATTTCGCCCTGGTTTCAGACAATTATTATCAACAAGAATTAAAATACCAGGAGCGCATTGATCGCTTAACCCGTGCGAACGAACTGAATCCCCCCATCGTTGTCAGGGTCACCCGGGGATTGATACAGCTTACGTACCCGGAATCCTTTTCCGCATCACTGGTCGAAGGATCCATTCGACTTTTCCGGCCTTCGGACAATCGGTTGGACCGGCGGTATCCGCTTGCTGTCTCACCGGATTTGAATCAAACGATTGCGGTTAACCCGTTGGTTCCCGGGCGGTGGAAGCTCTATCTTGACTGGACACAAAACGGAATTACGTATTCCCTGGAAAAGGATGTCTATGTGGAATAATTGGGGAAGTGGGAGGCCCCGGGCCTTTTATCTACTCATCTTACTTGGTTTCGGCAGTATCGGAGCTAATAATGGCGGACCGCTTCCCGGGCGCTTATTTACACGATCGGGACAGGCCATAAAATGGTCGGTGAAAGACCCACGGAATCGGATGCTCCTGGCTTCAACCGTGCTGGCTACGACAGTGGCATTTTCAGTAGATAAGGATGTTCAGAATTATGCTCAAACCAGGGGATTGCTGCCGGAAAAGGTATCTCATTTCGGGGATATTTACGGAGGCTATTGGGCTCAATGGATCCTGCTGGCGGGCATTTTCGGAGAGGGGAAACTTCGGCATCGTAACCAGTCCGAAATCCTGAGTAACCTCGAATATGCCGGAATGGCGATTGCCGCCAATGGAATCATGACCGGTCTGATCAAGGTTGCGGTCGGACGGGAACGCCCGAATCACCGGGGATACAAATCATTTCCGTCGGGACATACATCCAACGCATTTACCGTAGCTTCTATTGCTCAACAACTTTATGGTCGCCGGGTCGGGGTAGTCGCCTATGGTGCGGCTACGCTGGTTGCCGTCAGCCGGATACACGATAATAAACATTATTTGAGTGATGTGATTGCCGGGGCGGGATTGGGTACGATTATCGGACGTTCTTTTGGACTGGCCTATGCTTCCCAACTGAACCTTGATATCAGCTACCGGTCTTTGAATCTGTCCGTTTCCATTCCGCTATAAAAAACCCCTGCCGGAACAGGGGTTTTTTTGCCGCTTTTGGTTGCGAATTAAGCTACACCTAGTACATCGCTCATCGCTTGCTTGAGAGATTCTTTTGGTAAGGCGCCCGTGGCCATCTGGGGCTTTTCATTCACCGGGACAAAAAGCATGGAGGGAATGCTGCGAATTCCGAATACGGCGGCCAATTCCTGTTCGGTCTCCGTATTGACTTTAAAAATATTGACTTTTCCCTGGTATTCCTCGGATAATTCTTCCAAGATAGGTGCAACCATTTTACAGGGCTGGCACCAATCGGCATAAAAATCGATAATGCAGGGCAAATCACCCTCAAATTTCCATTCTTTGTTTGCTTCCCAGTTAAACACTTTTTGTTGAAATGTTTCTTTGTTCAAATGTTCGATCATTGTTCCTCCGCAATGGGTTTGTTCGTCTTGTAGATGGATTGTCCGGAAAAAGGTTACAGCCGGATTCAGGTGTTACTATTGGATCTGAACGGCATCCAAACGATAATCGATTGAAAGGATAATTTATCATGGAGATGATGATTACATTCCCCGGGGGAAAGCGCGTTGACGCGCAATTTGATGGGTACACGCTGCCAACGGATCAGCCGGTAAACAGCGGGGGCGAGGGCCGTGCTCCGGCACCCTTTGATTTATTTCTGGCATCTTTGGGAACCTGCGCCGGTATTTATGTGTTAGGATTTTGTCAGCAGCGCGGAATTGATACAACCGGACTAAGTATCCGGGAATCAATCGATTTCAATTCCCGGACTCATTTGGTTGAAAAAGTCACGCTTAGCATTCAGCTTCCGGACCATTTTCCGGAAAAATATCGTTCAGCGGTCATATCCGCAGCCAACCTCTGTACGGTAAAACGGCATTTGGATACGCCGCCGGAAATTGCCGTAGTCACCCAATCCTGAAAGGAGTTCTCGTGGGTAGATATTTAGTACTGTTAACCGCTTTCCTGTCTCTGGGAAGCGCGCAAGTCGTCTCGGGCACTGTCCAGAACGGTATTCGTATTCTGGAATGGCCGTCCCCGTCCAATAAATACATTGTTTATCGCGGGGATTATATCAAATTCAGGGTCGCCAATTCGGAACAGCCGAATACGGTTCGGATTCCGGAATTGGGACTGGAAGAACAAATGACCGGTAACCTGGAAAAGGATCCCTATTTGAAGATGAAAAAACCCGGAATATGGAAACTGTTTTTCAACCGAACTCCGGCGACCATTGAAGTCATTAATTATGATAAACCGAACTATCAGGAAATTCGCTCCACTGAGGCCTGGGAATTACTCCAGGAAACCGATCCCTTTATCCTGGATGTCAGAACACCCATGGAATATGCCGGCGGACACCTGAAGGATGCTACGTTAATTCCCGTACAGGTTTTGCAGTCATCCCTGGCACAACTGGATTCCGTGCGTAATTCGGATATTTTAGTATATTGCCGGACCGGTAATCGCAGCACGGTTGCATCCAAGATTTTATTGGATAATGGATTTAAACGAGTCTATAACCTGCAGGGGGGAATTGTGGACTGGAAACGAAAGTCCTACCCGATAGAGAAATAGCGCCTTTTCCACTTCCCCTATGGACATTTCCCGGCAGAGGTTTAACTTTGCGGGTTAATATTGTTTCCAAAGGGAGGGAATTACGTCACAACGGGAAAATTCACCTGAAAATCTGGCCCGGATCGCCGCCCAGGTATTACAGACCGAAGCGAACGAATTAATTCGGGCGTCTACCTTAATCGGTCCATCGATTGTAAAAACGGCCAAGATCATTCTACACCATTCCGGTAAGATCGTCGTATCCGGAATCGGGAAGTCCGGCCATATTGGAGAGAAAATTGTTGCCACCCTGTGCAGCACGGGGATTCAGGCCGTATTTGTCCATGCGGCGGAAGCCCTCCACGGTGATCTGGGCGTATACAGCCCGGGTGACCCAACCTTGATCATTTCAAAAAGCGGCAGTACCGAAGAATTGCTTCGGTTGATACCGATTCTACGCGAATTCCAGTCACCCCTGATTGGTCTGCTGGGGAAAGTGAATTCACCCCTGGCGAAGCGTGTGGACCTGGTTCTGGACGCCAGCGTGGAAAAGGAAGCGGATCCCCTGGGGATCGTTCCCACATCCAGCACCACTCTGACGATGGCGATTGGGGATGCCCTGGCCGCCGTATTGATGGCCTATCGCAAATTTGAGAAAAAAGATTTTGCCCGCTTTCATCCCGGCGGAGATCTGGGCCGTCGCCTTACGCTTACCGTGAAAGATATTATGCAACCTCTCTCGGAAGTGGCGGTGGCTCACAAGGAACAACATATCCGCGAGGTAGTGATTGCCATGACCGATAATCCCCAGGG
>JAADFQ010000038.1 GCA_013152835.1 FCB group bacterium | reverse complement strand
GCAGTCCAGGGATCTAAATATATTCATCCGTTGGTTGTTTTTATTCTTTTGTGAATTCTGTTTTCTGTGGGTCATTTCTTTAGAGTGAAATCCGTTTTATTCCGTCCACTAATCGTCGAACTCCGAAATTTATCAAGATGGAAATTTGTTGAGCTGTTGTCATTCACAGTCTTCATTGTTTAATAATTTTTCACTCTGTGTTCTCGGTGTCCTTTGTGGCGAATCTCCACAAACGTTGGCTTTGAATACGCCCGGATTCCAACCATGTTTCGGCCGGAATGTCCACCCATTCTCTATCGCGGATACGAAAAACCCCACAAGCCATGACATCACTTGGCAGGTCAAAACCATACAAAAGGTGGGCGGGCCAGTTCTCTTCCGTGATGGCGGTTCGCGGGTGATAATCATAAATGGCCAGGTCAGCCTGGTAACCGGGCTCCAACCGGCCGATCTTTTTCCCAAATAAATGGGTGGCGATACGCGGGTTGTTGACGAATAACGCCCTTAACAGGTCGATATTGGGGGCGCCACACGCGAGATGACTGCTTCGAATCAGGTTCCCTTCCCGTGCTTCCTGCAACAGGTTGGCTTGCATCCCATCGGTACCCAAACCGCTGTGTAAGGATTCCACGATTTTGCCGGGAGTGAGTCCCACACGGTTATTGGCGTTGGAGGTGGGATTGTGCACCAGCATGGCGCCAGTGGTTTTCAGGATGGGAAGGTCTTCGCGATTCAGATGGACGCCGTGAATGACCAGACTGTTTCGGTTCAGTAGTCCGAAATGATGCAGGCGATCCACAACCGATCGGTAGCCCCGATCCCGGGCGTCTTTTTCGTCGGCCTGGTCTTCCGATACATGGATGTGAATACCACCATCCGGCAGACGTTTCACGGCCTCAGCGATGGCTTCCAGGGATGGGTCGGAAAGGGTAAACGAGGCGTGCAATCCGACCAGGGGACGGACTGTCGATGTGTTATGCGTTTCCTGATAAAACCGGAGGTTTTCTTCCAATCCGGCTTGAAATCGTTCCGGACCGTTGCGATCGGTGATTTCAAAAGCAGCGGATAAAGTCATGCCCAGTTGGTTTGCCAATTGCGCCAATTCTGTGAGAATACCACGGGTATCATTCGGACTGGAATGGTGGTCGATCACGGTCGTGACGCCATGTTTCAGGTGATCCAGAAGTCCCACGGCGAAGGAGGCTCGGTTACTTTCCCGATCCAGAGCCCGATCCAGTGGCCACCAGATCCGTTCCAGAATTTCCGTGAAGTTCCGGGGCGTTTTATTCGGAGGAGGCATACCCAGTGCCAATGCGGAATAGAGATGGGTATGGGCGTTGATCATTCCGGGGAGGACCGTGCGACCCCCCAGGTCAATGATAGTACCATTATCAGGGAGCGATCCGGAACCCGTAGCGATGATAGTGTCCTTTTGGATGTGTATATATCCGTTCGGTATCACGGTCGGTGAGCCGAAGGGATTGATGATCCGGCAGTTTTTCAGAAGGAACGTTGAGTTAGGGTATTCCATTTAAAGTTCTTCTCCCAGAGAGGAATGGTGATCGGTGATTTTCCGGAGTATTTCCAGAATATGCCGCAGGGAAATCGCGGTTATCCGCGTGTCCACCGGAAACGTCTCTTTCCCGGGGTAAATAATGAATAAATGGGTGAGGGATAAATCCTTCATGGCAATCCGCATGGATTTGGTTGTCGAGACGGTTTCGGAATATTTGATTTCGAACCCGATCTTTTCCCCACCGTGAATAAATAATAAATCCAGTTCGGCTCCAGATTGGGTACGCCAGAAATAACAATTCCCGGATTTACAGATATCGATGATTTGTTCGATCACAAACCCTTCCCACGACGCCCCCAGCTTGGGATGGATATCCAGTTCGTTTTTTGTGTTGACCCCAATAAGAAAATGGTAAATCCCGCTGTCCCGGATAAATATTTTCGGCGCCTTAACCTGTCGTTTAGAAATATTGACATACCACGGGGGCAATTGACGTATCATGAAGGCCTGCGCCAGAATGTCCACGTACCGGGTTGCTGTCATATACGACAGACCAAGTGATCGGGAGATGTCCGAAGCGTTCCAAAGCTGACCGTGATAATGGGCCAGCATGAACCAGAATCGCCGCATGACGGAGGGGGCGATCGTAACACCGAATTTTGCCAAATCCCGTTCCAGAAAGGTTTGCACGAAATTTTCCCGCCAGGCAAAGCTGTCTCCCATGGAATCGGCCAGATAGGACCTTGGAAATCCGCCCCGCATCCACAGCGTTTCGGTGTGATACTGAATCTCTTCCAGATTAAATCCGGTCATGTGTATGATTTCCACCCGACCGGCCAATGTTTCCGATACATTTTTCAGAATATCCGGGGACGCGCTGCCCAGGATTAAAAAACGGGTGTCCGGTTTTTTTCGGTCCGCCAACACGCGCAAAACGGGAAATAATTCCGGCTGCAACTGAATTTCATCCAGGACAATCAGTCCCTGCATGTTTTCCAAAGCTGTCATGGGATTTTGCAAACGGGTGAGGTCCCGGGGATTCTCCAAATCGAAGATATGAGCCTGATTCCATTGACCGGCTATAGCTTTGGCTAACGTTGTTTTGCCACATTGCCGCGGACCCAGAATGGAAACGATGACACTCCTGTCGAGAGCCTTTTTTACGTGAGTGTGTAATGTACGGCGATTTATCATGCTATGTTTCTTGAATATTACACAAGCAGTGTGCAATATTCAAGAATAATGGAATACATTTCCTAGCCTATGGATGCTTCAATATTTCCAATACTTTTTCCGGTGTGATGGGTATTTCATGCACCTGAACGCCCAGGGCGTTGCTCACCGCATTGGCAATGGCGGCGGCAGTGGGTATGATGGCTGGTTCGCCAATTCCCTTAGCACCCCAGGGACCCTCCGGTTCTGGTGCTTCCACAATTTGGGTGGTCACTTCCGGACTGTCCAGGGCAGTGGGGACCAGATAGGTGGTGAAATTGTCAGAGATAACCTGTCCCTTATCCAGGAGGAAATGTTCCGTCAGGGCCAGACCCACGCCCTGGGCGACACCCCCTTCCACCTGACCTTCAATACCTGCCGGGTTTACGGCTTGTCCCACATCATGAGCCGCCCAGACATGATCTACCGCTATTTGGCCGGTGAGTGTGTCCACGGTAACCTGAGCGATCTGTGTGGCAAACGAGTAGGTGAAGTAAGCTTCTCCCTGTCCCGTCTCTGGTTTGAAATTCAACCGGGGGACATGCCACCACCCCAGGCTCTCCATGGGCTGGTTGTTCAAATACAAGGCTTCGGCCAAGGCGTCAAAGGTGAGGAAATCTCCCGAGGAAGTGTCGATCGCCTTGTCTCCGGAGATTTTGATGGATTCCGGTGAAGAATCGAGGGTTTCAGCGGCCGTGCGTTTCAAAACGGGCAGTAGAGCCTCCGCCGCTTTGCGAATGGCATTGCCGGTCATGACCACGTTCCGGCTGGCTACGGAAGGACCGCTGTCGGGTACCTGACGGCTGTCCGTAGGTAAAACCGTAATACGCTCCGGATCAATTCCCAGCGCTTCGGCGGTCATTTGTTGCACCACAGTCAGGGCGCCCTGTCCCATTTCCACCAGGCCGAAGGCTACCGCCACCGATCCGTCCCGGGCCAGAGACAATTTTACACCGGCGCCATCCAATGCCCACCCGGCGGCACCCAGGCAATTGCCGTAATGAATGGTTCCAATGCCCAGGCCCGTTCGGTAACGGGAACCGGAAGCCGATTTGACTTTCCGCGGCCACTCAGCGGCATTCGCGGCACGCTGAAGGGTCTCTTCGGCACCCACACTGACCATTAATTTTTGACCGGTGACGGTGGTATCTCCGATTCGCAGGAGATTCTTAAGACGTAATTCCAGAGGGTCTAATCCCAGCTCCCGGGCAATCATATCCATCATGCGCTCATGCCCGAAAGCGGCCTGGGGCGAACCGAAACCACGGAAGGCGCCAGTGGGAGGATTGTTGGTATAATAGGAATTGGATACCACATCTACATGAGGAACGCGATAGGGTCCCAGGGCCTGGATGGAGGACCGGTAGGAAACTACGGTGGATAGTGTGGCATAGGCTCCAGCGTTTTCTTCCAATAGCACTTTGGCCGCCACCAGGATCCCATCGTTCATCACGCCCACCTGGTAGTGCATTTGAAACGGATGGCGTTTGCTGGTGAGTTGAATATCCTCTTCCCGGGTGTATACCAGTCGTACCGGACGCCGTAGATGATAGGCCGCCACGGCCGCTCGGGCGCAGAGTTCCGAAGGAATGTCCTCTTTCCCTCCAAAAGCTCCGCCGATGGGAGCCTGCTTTACGCAGACCTGATTGAAGGGAATTCCCAATGCGCCAGCTACGGCTTTCTGGACATAAAAAGGACATTGAATCGATCCAATGAGGGTGAAACTTCCGTCTGGTTCCGGAATAGCGATACAACCCTGAGGCTCCAGATAGAAATGTTCCTGAAAAGGCGTGGACAGCCGGGCTTCGATGATTCGGTCCGCCTGATCCAACTCGGTAGCAGCATCTCCGTTTACTACCTGATGGGTGCAGGCCAGATTGGTATCATGGATAAACGGTCCGGACGCATCCCGGGCTTCATCAATCGTAAAGACGGCCGGTAAAGGATCTATGTGAATCCGGATTGCCTGGGCGGCTTCCCGGGCGGCGGTCGGAGATTCTGCGATTACCAGTCCGATGGAGTCTCCCACGTATCGCACCACCGAGTCGGCCATCAAGGGCTGATCCTGAATGATCACACCGACCTGATTCTTCCAGGGAATATGTTCGGCGCCAATGAATTCAATGAATCCGGGAATGGAGCGGGCTGGTGTCGGGTCCACCGTTTCCAGCCGACCGAAAGGAACCGGGGAAGTGACGGGAGCCGCGTGAACCATCCTTGGAATCGTGATATCCGGGATATACTCGGTGGTACCGGTAATTTTTCCCTGCGCATCGGGACGGGTCAGAGAATGACCAATGGTTGAAAATTTAGGCGGCTTCGTACTCATGATGGTTTTTGAAAAGTCATGGAAATTAGAACATTTCACGGGGAGAATGAACAGAAGTGTTATCCAGGTGTCCGTAGGTTTCGGGAGAAAAAAACCGGTAAATTCGTATATGAAATTTGTTCCGATCCTGATTTCTGATGACCGGCCCCAATCCGGGTTCACGGTAGCCTTCCTGGGCGGAGGCGGGAAGACCAGCCTCATCCGGCGCATGGGATTGGAATTGACTGAACAACGCAGGGTTTTGCTTACTACTCTGACCAAATCCGGTCCTCATCCGGAATTAAATCCTGTATTTTTACAGGAGACGGAAACAAAGGATTTGCTTTCCCGGTGGGAAACGAATCCGATTTTTTTAATGGGATCCCGGATTACGGCAAAAAAATACCAGGGGATTGAAGCGGCGGAATTAGAGCGCATTCGCCACCAAACGGATATCACACTGGTGGAAAATGATGGCTCCCGCAATTTACCCCTAAAAATTCATAACGATTACGATCCGCCGGTTCCGGAATTTGTAGATCAGGTGATCATTGTTGTGGGCGCCGATACAGTTGGCCGGATGCCCATGAAGATCGTTCATCGCTGGGAAGCGTTTTGCCCGTATTGGGATTGGAGTCCGGATGCACCGTTGACCGAAAGGTTTATTGCGCGGGTTGTGACCTCCGAAAAAGGGTATCTCTCCAAAGTACCCAATCGCAGAAATTTACTCTACTTCGTGAATAAATCGGATGTGAATCCGTCCGCCGCCCGCCACCTGGCTCAGGCGATCGGGATGATGACAACGGCTCCCGTGTATTGGGGATCGGTCCGGGAAGGAACGTTAAATCGTATATCCGATGTATGAAATCCTTCAACTATGGAATGGATTGACCGTGTCAATCCAACCCTTAACACAATTAATGCATTCCAAACAGGTTTTTCCATGAATGAAACTCCCAGCATTCTCCAAGGCTACGACAGGTAGGCCTTCCTGTGCTCAGGCTTTGGAAGTCAGAACTCCGGTTATCTTTCTTCCTTCATCCGGGAGAAAATCACCATGTACCAACTACGACTCATCGATTAACTCCAAAAATTCATCTTCGGTTAATACCGGGATATCTAGTTCCCGGGCCCGAACCAGCTTGGAACCGGCACCCGGTCCGGCTACCACATAATCGGTTTTGGCGCTGACCGATCCGCTGGCACGGCCGCCTTCCCGTTCGACCATTGCCTTTGCCTCGGACCGGGTGAATTGGGTTAATGCACCGGTAAACACGAACGTTTTTCCGGTCAGACGCTGATCGCCTGCTGGTTCCGGCGTCTCGAAATGAATTCCGGCGTCCAGCAGCGTATGGATTACCCGGAGATTCTCATCGTCTTCCAGAAAATTACGGATTGAATCGGCCATAACCGGACCAATCTCCGGAATCGCTTCCAGCGTTTCCCGGTCGGCAGTCAGAATAGCCGCCAAATCACCTCCAAAAGCGCGGGACAGAACTTTGGCCGCATGTTCCCCCACGTTACGAATTCCTAAAGCATAGATAAACCGGGCAACAGTGGTGCTCTTTGAAGCGTCCAGAGCCCGGATCAGGTTGGCCGCCGATTTTTCCCCCAACCGTTCCATCCCGGCTAATTGGTCCGGAGTCAGGCGAAATAAATCATCAACCGAACGGATGACACCCTGCTCCACAAGCTGGTCAATGATTTTGGTTCCCAACCCGTCTATATCCAGGGCGTTTTTAGATACAAAATGCTCAATCCGGCCCTTGATCTGAGCAGGACAGGAAAAATTTGTGCACCGGGCCACAGCTTCGCCTTCCGGGCGATGAACCGGATGCTGACAAACAGGACATTCAGCGGGAAGCATAAACGGATTTGTATCCGGCGGGCGTTTTTCCGCAATGACTTTCACAATCTTCGGAATGACATCCCCGGCCCGTTCGATCAGAACCGTATCGCCGATGCGAATATCCTTTCGGTTGATTTCATCCTGATTATGCAGGGTCGCCTTGGAGACGGTGACACCGCCCAGCGTGACCGGTTCCAGAATGGCGACGGGGGTGATGGCGCCGGTTCGTCCTACCTGAATATCAATGTCCCGGAGTTCCGTTGTTGCCTGACGGGCTTTGAATTTTCCCGCAATTGCCCAGCGCGGCGAGCGGCTTCTCACGCCCAGGGTTTCCTGGTAAGCCAGGGAATTCACTTTAATGACCACTCCGTCGATATCATAGGGTAATGATTCACGATGGTCTTCCAGGTCCCGGTAATATTCTAGCGCGCCTTCAATACCGGTAATCTTTTTTATCAACGGGTTTACCGGGATTCCCCAGGCTTTCAGATGCGTTAGAAAGTTATCATGTGTTGAAAGATTAACGCCTTCCATCCGTCCGGCCTGGTAACAAAATATGCTCAGTTTTCGCCGGGCGGTAATGGCCGGGTCCAGTTGACGGAGACTCCCGGCGG
>JAADFQ010000037.1 GCA_013152835.1 FCB group bacterium | reverse complement strand
GGTGTGTTTTTCTATCGCTATGACTGGTCCCAATGTCCGGATGTGATCGTCACTGAATTACAGGCTCAAATCACCGAATTGCTAACTCATTTCCAGCCTGATCCGGAGCAAATATTACTTTTCGGACATAGCTATGGCGCGTTGATTGCTGCGGAACTCAACCCTCGCCTGGATCCGGAGTTGCCGATACAGGTACACGCTATTGCCGGGCCGTTAGCCGGAATGAAAGGATTTCAGGAGCGTTGTCCCTGGGACAGCACTTGGATTGATTTGACGCGGAAAACGCATACGGGAGAGCGCTTGATTCAATGGCGAACGGTTCAGTCGGAGGATGGCGCCTTTCGGAATGCCAAAGTCAATCCCATGGTTGTCGATATTCCCGGAAGTACCGTCATTGTACTTCCCAAAACGATGGATGGACACCGGTTAGGGCATAATTGGTCGGTGAAATGGGTGGCAGAAACCTTCCTGGGACTTCGACCTCAGTAGAGAAATTGATTGATATCATACGGCGCCACCTGAACCCGGCGTTCCGATTCCCTCATGAGTGCTTTTTTCAGCGCGGTTGTCTGGCGCCGAATACGCAGGAATTCATCATTGGGTTCAGTTTTCGTTGAGGACTGGTACTCCGATAAAAAAATGATATCCTGTCGGTCTAACGGTAATTGTTTCACCAGGGATACCGTTTCCGATCGGTGGATTGCGTCCAGTTCTTCTGACCAGGCACCCATAAGAAAGATGAGACCGCAGGAGATTCCTGATGACTTGATTGCTTTCACGGTCCGGATGACTGAGGAACGGTCATAATTCTTATTAATTACCTGAAGAACCGGTTCGGCTCCCGATTCAATTCCCAAATACAATCGTTTCAGGCCGTTTCAGGCCCAGTTTGAACAAGGCAGTAAAATCCCTGGAATTTTTTTTATACCCGGTAAAAACGTCCATAAATGCAGTGAATGTCGTAATCTCCGGAAAAACCCCGCGTATTTGTTTTATTGCCGGCACAAGCACATTCATAGGTGTTATGAGGGCGTTTGCGTCGCCAAGGAAAATGGAATTTCGGTAGGATAATCCTTTCCCAAAAAACGATTTGATCGCCAAGGCATGGGCTTCAATCTCATCCATCGTTTTTATTCGGAACGGTATATCTTGATACAATGAACAAAAAGTGCAACGATTATAGTGGCATCCTTCGCTGATTTGGATAACCAGAGCCCGGTATTGATCAGGAGGCAGGATTCCAATCGGAGAATACAGGTTGCGGAATGATTGGCCATCGGCTTCCAGGGATTCCGGAGTTAATCGTCCGATACGGTTAATGGTATTTTGCACTTCGGCTGTATCGTAAGTATCGCGGTGATCCAGGTTGGATTGCAATGCTGCCAATCGGGATAATATGGGGGCTGAATCGATGGGGATAACAGTCCTGAATGTCTCACCCTGATACATTTTTCGGGATTTTTCAAACCAGCGATTATCCAGGGTGCGCCGGAAGGTGTGTCCCTGATAAAAATGACCCAGCGGACGGCCCGCGCGATCAAAAGACCAAATCGTATTCGACGATCGATGGAAGGTTGTGACGGAGGATGTTTTAAGGGAGATTGAAATCCGGTCCCGGTCAGGAACTTGCCGGTTCATGGTAAAAGAGGTCCCGACTCAGGAAGGAAGTGACCGGAGGCATTTCTGTAAATCGGAGGGTGTATCAAACACAACGATCCCGCAAGGTCTCCTGACCTTGCGAGGATACGGATGGGTCGGAAGATTCTGTGTGAAAGGTTTAAGCGATTCAGGATATCCATAAAGGTTTTAATTATTGACTAATGGAAATCCAATTCAAAGATTCTGACCTGGATCATTATAAACGAAATTCATCGGGAACGAAATATTTGTCAGCTCCTCGATATGCGGAAGAGAATGGATAATCGTTAACCTCTTCTGACAGTTTACCGCGAATCGGGTTAAGTTCTATGTAATTCATCTTTTGTTCGAGAATATTCTCAGATTCAATGATCAATGGTTTATCATCTGATCGCCAGAGAGAAAAGGTATGATTTTTATTTTGGGGAGCAAATGAAAGTTTTTTCAAAATAACGCGATGATTAACAAGGACCGGGAAGTTTTCAAAATAAGGATGAACATTCACCAGTGGAGCTAAAAGAATCCTGTGAACATATCGACCGATGTATTTCTTAAAATCCCTTTGGAAATCCGAGAGTGAATAATTTCCTTCCGGTAACCAAATTATGTAATGTAGATGATTGGACATGATTACATAAGCATAATACTTTATGTTTTTCGTTTTGCGATAATATTCCCATGTACTATAGACAAGATTCGAAATTTTTTCGTAACAAAAAACAGGCAGCCAGTAACGAACGGTATTCGTGAGAAAATAGAGGTGACCGGCGTCTTTTATCCAATTACGTTTCATAAATCTGAAAAACGAATATTTTGGAAAGGAAGATAATTTTCACGTACAAAATTACAAAAGGAAAGGGTAATAAATCATGATCTCGCAAGGTCTCCTGACCTTACGGGGACACGGAAACGAAGGATGAAATTCGTCTATTATTCCGGGTAGGAGAGGTAATTATTATTATATAGGTCGCAGGATCGGGAGATCCTGTGTGATTGTGATATCCTACATGATTGGGATTAGGTTGAGTGCAGAATCAGGAAGAAAGTGACCGGAGGTATTTCTGAAAATCGGAGGCTGTATCAAACACAACCTCGGCACCGGAAGTCTCCAATTCTTTCCGTCCCCGG
The DNA here is from genome assembly GCA_013152835.1 of FCB group bacterium. Lineage (GTDB taxonomy): Bacteria > Fidelibacterota > Marinisomatia > Marinisomatales > J089 > J089. The sequence continues at coordinate 14,301 of JAADFQ010000037.1, read as the reverse complement.
AAGCCCCAGGCCGCCCCCACGGCAAACACCCCAGCGGCTGTTGCGGTGTGCATATCCGTATCCGTGTCGCCGACATAGAACACCTGATCTGCAGCAAATTGCCAATCCCTGAGAATCTCATGTACACCATCGGGCGCAGGTTTCAGCGGTCGGTTTTCAACGGCTCCCAAGAATGGATCGATCATCCATCGGGACAGAAACAGCGTTCGATTCAAATCGGCATATTCCTGAAATTTGTTGGTTAAAACGGCGATTCGCGTTTTATTCGCGTTTTGGATTCGGATAAATGATCCAGCAATTCCGGGATTCCATCGTAAAGGGTCGTGTGATCCTGCCAGTGCTGAGCATAATCTTCACGGAATTCCTGACCGATATGTGTCAATTTCGGATCGTCGGCTTTCAATCCGGAAGCCCGGCTCAGTAGTGAGGCGACTCCTTGACCAATGAAATGCCGATAACAATCCAGGGAATGCGTCGCCAGCCCATAACGCTGCAACACGCGATTCAATGATAAACCGATATCGTCCAGCGTATTCAGGAGTGTACCGTCTAAATCAAAGATAATACCGTCTGGTCTGGTCATGAATTTGCCGGAGGAATTTGTTCCACCAGATATTCGGATACAGCGGTGATCGTCAGGCTGGGATTAACGCTGAGATTTACCGGAATGATTGATCCGTCCATGACGTAGAGGTTGTCATAGCCATGGATTTTTCCATGGAAATCGATCACACCCTCTTGCGGCGTTTTTCCCATACAGCAGCCGCCGAGAATATGGGCGGTTGTGGAAGTATTCAGCAGAACCTCCGGAAGGACGTTCCGGGGAGAACCGCCGACTTTCTCGGCCATTTTTCTGGCATACCGGTTTGCCACGGGAATATAGCTGGGGATTTTTTTGTCCGTATTCCAATTGGAATTGATACTGGCCTGACCGAGTCGCCACCAACGGGGGCGGTAATCAAAGCGCAGATAATTATCGATTTTTTGCATGACCAGCAAAATGGTTGTTTTCCGTGCCCAACCGAAAGGCCACAGTCCTTTCAGGAATCGAAGGGGATGTCTGAGGATGGTCAATACCAACAGGAACGGGCGGGGAATATAACGGTGCCCGTTCACCATGGGCGTGGTGAGCAGCGACATTAAATCGTGACCGCTGCCGTAGCGTACCGTTTCGATTTGTGTGTCGGAATCGGGATACACGCCGGACGTAATGGCAATCCCCTTGGAATAATCTTCCTCGTAATGATCAGCGGTGATCCCCACCAGGGCTTCACTATTGGTCCGGACCCGTCGACCGAGTTGATCGGAAATATCCGGCAGCGACCCGGATTGTTTGCACTGGAACAGGAGTTTTATGGTTCCCATGACCCCGCCGGAAATAATGACCCCTTTTGCAACGAAGGTTCGCCGTGGATGACTCCAGCCGGAGACCCGTGAAACTGATACGGTATAACCGCCGACAGGATTGGGACGTATATCGGTGACCCGGTGATCGGCTAGGACGCGGGCGCCCCCCTGTTCAGCAAGATAGAGATAATTTTTATCCAGCGTATTCTTCGCATTTTCCCGGCAGCCCACCATACAGCCGCCGCATTCCGTGCAACCGGAACGATCCGGGCCCCGTCCATCAAAATAGGGATCTGATGTTCGCGTCTGTGGTTTCCCAAAGAAAATACCGACGTCATTGGTATGAAAGGTGTCTCCGGCGCCTTCTTCCTCAGCCACCTGGCGTAGTATTTCGTCGGCAACCGTCAGATGACGGGATGGTGTGGCCCCCAGCATGGATTTGGCGCGATCATAGTAGGGGAGTATTTGCTGCGCCCAGTCCTGGCGACCCCAGGCCGGGTCTGCAAGGACAGATTCCGGCGGAATCAATAAATTGTTGGCGTAAACCAGGCTACCGCCTCCGACCCCGGCCCCATGCAGGATAAATGCATCTTTCAATAAGGTCATGGCCTGGAATCCGTAACAGGACAGCTGGGGAAACCAGAGATATTTAAAAATATTCCAGTTCGTTTTGGGAAATTCTCGGGAATAGAACCGCCGTCCCCGTTCAATGACCAACACCCGGTATCCTTTTTCTGTCAGGCGATGGGCGGCAACTGATCCTCCGAATCCGGAGCCAATGATGAGATAATCTATGGGAGAATCCATAACTGAATCTAATGTAAATCAGGCCAATATTTCGGCAAAATGTCTATGTCGGAGTTGGTACCGTCCGTTCACCTGTAAAGTTGATAGTTGCTATTCACTCCGGATATTGTTCGGCCATCGGATAAGAATGTGCGCAATGTTATATGCTCCGAGAGATTGATCATGCAGAATCAGGAGATCCTGCATGATCGTGATTAGGATTTTGCAATAATATTCGGATAAGATTACTTTCTCTCAATATCTCCTGACCTCGCAAGGACACAAAAATCAGACACTATTGTCCAAAATGAATTTTTCAAATAGAAAAACACTAATTTTATAATAATTCAAACGTTACTTACCCCATTCACTTCGTGAAGTCCCTCCCGATTTGAATTGGGAAGGGGATTTAGGGGTGAGTTTGGTTCAACCGATCTTCCAACGAAAAAAAGATAAAATCATCTGTAAATAACGCTGCCATCGCTTGGAGCAATGGCAGCGTTTCTCCACGGAAAAAACACTGTCATATTGAGCTCCGTCGAAGTATGACCCTAAATGTTTCCCCGGAAGAACATCCTTCGACACGGCTCAGGGTAACAGTACGCGATGGATGCGGAAGCCCCGTCAGGGGCTGAATATCTATAGCATTAAAATCAACCCATCTAAAAAGTCCCGTAGGGACGAAATAAGCTCACCAATAGCACGGTCATTCAGGCACCGATCGGAAAGTTGAATCAATAATCGTAAATCCTTGTTCCCTATTCATCAATCCAAAGTCTTTTGTGACCGGTGACTCTTTCGTTCCACGGCAGAGCCATGGAACGAGGGGGAAAATCATCTGTAAATAACGCTCCATCGCTTGGAGCGATGGCAGCGTTTCTCCACGGAAAAAACACTGTCATACTGATTACTAACTGTCATACTGATTACTATGACCTAAATCAAGCAATTTTCAATAATTCTGGATGGACAGAGCGATAATTTTCCACATAGGCTTTTTGGTCCCTAATGATAGCACACATTAGTTTCACCAGTTTATTTTCCACATTATTGAGGATGAGTTTTTTCGCCTTTCCCTCATTCTGTTTTCTAAGATAATATTGACGGAATTGCGGTTTATGTGTCACGACCGATCGCGCCGCCAGATGAAGTAATTTGCGCATCATGGACGGGCCATATTGGGGGGCTCTTGGCTTTTTATAAATGGAGGAACCGCTTTCATGCTGAAGAGGAGCAATTTTCAAATAATTACACAGTTGTTTGTAATGTCTCTCAGATTGAAACCCATTGGTAATAACCAACATGTTGAAAGCGAGCAGATTCTGTACTCCCGGTAGTGATTTTAGATTATGTACGGTTTGTTTCATCCGGGGGTTATTATGAACAAGATTTTCCATTTCTTTTTCCAGAATCCGGATATGATGCTGGAGCGTCTTAAGCTGGCTTTCCATAATCCCGATAGCAACGATAGGCTGAATGGCTTTGCGTTTCAGGGCGGCTATACTATTGGCTATAGCGGTTTTCTGACCGACCAATAATTCCCGGGTTGTCAGTAGTGCTTTCATTTTTTCTACGATCTTCTCTCTAGGTTTCCATATCGTCAATTCATCAAAAAACCGAATCGCATACTCAGCAATTTGAAGACTATCTATTGAATCGGTTTTCGGTCCGTCTACTAGGAAAGCTCGTTTTACTTTCAAGGGATGCTCAACCGCCACGGTGTACCGAAGTTGATCTAGAAAATAACACAGATGTTCTCCATACACGCCGGTGGATTCCATGCAGATGATCATCTCTTCAGGCTTGATCTTATGGTGTTGAAACCAGGCATGAAGTTCTTGAAAACCCGTTTCATTATTTTCAAACTTCCGGGGTCCCTGAAGCACAATTCCAGGTTGAGCTGAAATACTTACCACAAAGGATTTGGATGATATATCTATTCCGGTAGAATAAGGACGTTGTTTCATATTAACTTTCTCCACGTTGGTTCTAATCGACGGTTTCAGAGATATCGCATTGTGGTGGAACTTGCTCCATTTTACTGGTCAGTATCATGTGGACAGAATAACTATCTAGTTTTTGCCACAACCAGGGTTGGGTCTTCATCAGCATGTAGACTAAAAGTCTTGAGCTAGTCTTAGACTTGCTCAACCCTGGGCGGTATCTTTGAAATTTCGCTATAAAAGTAGAAACGCTAATTCGCATTGGTAAAGTCTAATGGAGCTACGTCGAAGTATGACCATAAATGTTTATCCGGAAGAACACCCTTCGACAAGGCTCAGGGTGAAAGTACGCGATGGATGCGGAAGACCCGGCAGGGGTGAATCTTGAATATTATCCCGATATGGAGAAAACCACCCCGATGAATATCGCGGGTGGATGAATCCTTTTCAATCATCACGGGATCGGGATGTCGCCCTTATGGGCGTACTGTGTCAGGTACCACGGGATTTTCCCGTGTCTACACACCGAAGCTTTTGCGTAGGAGTGTCTGCACGCCATAGTGCGTTTCCTGCCTATGCTTTACTCCGGCAGACAGGTGACACGCAGGTGTGGGGCTCCATTCTAACCAAGGAAATATATTCGTTGAGATAAATTCTGTTGAAATGAAGCAGTGCGGACTGAATTCACCGATGACTGATTGAATTATATTTTCAGGAACCCTAAATTCAACCGGCATCAGGGGGAAACTGATACGATCCTTTTTTTCCTGCAACACCAAATCAATCTTGGAGAAAAACATGTCGGAACGAATTTATAAACCGGGGAACTCAATCTCGAACAACGCTTGGGTATCCAGTCTTGAACAATACAGCGAGGAATATCGGCGATCGGTTGAAAATCCCGATGGATTTTGGTCGGAAAAGGCGAAAATACTCGATTGGGTCACTCCGTGGAAAACGGTACGGAATTTCGATTTTGTAAAGGGCGAAATTGCCTGGTTTGAAGGTGGAAAGCTGAATGTGAGTTATAATTGCCTGGATCGACATGTGAAAAATGGTCATGGATCGCAAACGGCCCTGATCTGGGAAGGGAATCAGCCCACCGAAGATCGGCATATAACCTATCAGGAGCTATTGGATGAAGTACAACGCTTCGCCAATGCCCTGAAAGCGTTGGGAGTGAACAAAGGCGACCGCGTTTGTCTTTATATGCAAATGATTCCCCAGTTACCGGTGGCTATGTTGGCTTGCGCCCGTATCGGGGCGGTTCATTCGGTCGTTTTTGGCGCTTTCAGTCCGGATTCGCTCCGGGATAGGATTAATGATTCCGATTGCAAAATCCTGGTCACACAGGATACGGGAGTTCGGGGGACGAAAACCAATATTCCCATGAAAGCCAATGCAGATCAGGCGGTGTCCGGCGCTCCATCCATCGAAAAAGTCATTGTCGTTCGCCGTACCGGGGAGACGATCTCCATGCAGGACGGGAGGGACCTCTGGTATCAGGATGTAGTGGAGGCGGCCGATCCGACCTGTGAACCGGAACCCATGGATGCGGAAGATCCCCTGTTTATTTTATACACATCCGGATCAACGGGTAAACCGAAAGGTGTGCTCCACACCACCGGCGGATACTTGGTTTATGCCGCCTATAGTCACAAGATTATTTTTGATTATCATGAAGACGATGTTTATTGGTGTACGGCGGATATCGGATGGATTACTGGTCATTCCTACATTGTATACGGACCCTTGGCGAACCGGGCTGTTTCGGTCATGTTCGAAGGAGTCCCTAATTTCCCAGATTTCGGCCGTTTCTGGGATGTGGTGGATAAGCATAAAATCAATATTTTCTACACCGCGCCTACCGCTCTCCGGGCCCTGATGAAAGAGGGTAATCAATGGGTGGAAGGTCACGATTTATCGTCGTTAAAACTATTAGGCACCGTCGGCGAGCCGATTAAAGAAAGAACCGGAATGGCTCTGGTACTATGAAATCGTCGGGAAAGGGAAAATACCCATCGTGGATACCTGGTGGCAGACTGAAACCGGCGGTATTTTGATCACGCCATTACCCGGCGCCACGCCCATTAAACCCGGCTCCGCAACCCTGCCGTTCTATGGGGTTGAACCCGTCCTGTTGAGTGAAGACGGAAAGGAAATTGAAGGCAATAGTGTGTCCGGATTACTCGCGATCAAATCGGCCTGGCCGGGAATGATGCGCACTATTTATGGTGATCACGAGCGCTTTCGCCAGACCTATTTCGGTTTGTATCCCGGTTATTATTTAACCGGCGATGGTGCCCGTCGTGATCAGGACGGATATTATTGGATCACGGGCCGTGTGGATGACGTCCTGAACGTCTCGGGCCATCGGATCGGCACGGCGGAAGTGGAAGGCGCCATCGGAAAAGCGGACGGAGTTGCGGAAGCGGCCGTAGTTGGATTTCCTCATGATATCAAGGGACAGGGTATTTATGCCTATGTAACCTTGATGACCGGCGTCGAAGCCGATAGCGCCATGGATGAGCAGATTCGAAAGTCGGTACAAAAAGAAATTGGTCCCCATGCCAAGCCCGATAAGATTCAATATACGTCCGCTCTGCCGAAGACGCGCTCCGGAAAAATCATGCGGCTCCGGAAAATCGCGGAGAATTCCATCGATCAGTTGGGGGATATTTCAACCCTGGCAGATCCTGCCGTGGTTGATCACCTGGTGAAGGAAAGAAAATAAAAACACCGTCAGTTCGCATTGAGGACTGAAGAAATTATTTGGTAACTTCCACCGACAATCTTGAAGGGATCCGGAGAGTCTTATGGGATTTGAAATCCATGATGGACAAAAATTCCTAATTTTCCGACCCACGGTAATTCAACGAAATTTGAGGATGAAAAATGTCTTATTTGACTGAGATAAGCTGTTCGATGAATGATTGGAAAAAATCCAACTATGATTTGATTTGTGTCGGACTATATGAAGAGAATGAACTGACCCCTTTGGCGATGACTATTGATACCCATGCGAATGGGGGCTTACGGTCTGCTATTCAATCGGTTAAGTTGAGTGGCAAATCAGGGAAAAATGAATTCATTCTGGTAGATGACCGTCCGGTCCTGGTTCTGGGGTTGGGTAAAAAAGCTGATTTTGATTTAAGCAACGCCCGGAACGTAGCGGCCACTGCAGCGCGACAGGCAATTGCCCGAAAATTTTCCTCCGTAGCAGTCGAATGTTTTCCGCTCGAAGGTGGCGCCGATCAGGCTGTATCCGAAGGACTGGTTTTAGGAAGTTATCAATATCTCAATTATAAAACTCAGGACAAGGATGTCTTTGAGTTGGAGTCAGCTGCCGTTTTGGGCGGTGATGAATCACAGGTTGCCAAAGGTGCGGTGATTGCCGCCAGCGTATGTTACGCCCGCGATTTGGAAAATGCCCCTGGAAATTCGACAACGCCCTCCAAATTGGCGGAGTCAGCCAGACGGATTGCTAAAACCGGCGGTATGAAAGTGACTATTCTGGATCGGGAAGAATTTACCGAGATGGGAATGGGAGCTCTGGCAGCAGTGGCTTCCGGAACCGATGAACCGCCAAAATTTATCGTGGTTGAGTATAACGGTGGCGGTGACGAAAAACCGGTCGCGCTGGTAGGGAAGGGCCTGACTTTCGATTCCGGCGGCATCTCCATCAAACCCGGCGCCGGGATGGATGAAATGAAATTTGATATGTGCGGTTCGGGTGTTGTTCTCGGTGTCCTGAAGGCGGTATCCACGTTGAAACCGAAATTCAACCTCGTCTGTGTGATCCCTTCCACGGAAAACCTGTCCGGTGGTAAAGCCTATAAACCCGGCGATATCCTGACGGCCTATAATGGGAAAACAATCGAAGTCCTGAATACGGACGCCGAAGGTCGTCTCATCCTGGCCGATGGGTTGAGTTATGTATCCAAACATTACGACCCGGAATACATCCTTGATTTTGCTACCTTAACCGGTGCGGTCCTGGTCGCTTTGGGCCATATTGCCACGGGTGTGCTGGGAACCGATGATGATTTGATGAATCGGGTAAAGGCGGCTTCACAGGCTACCGGTGAAAAAGTGTGGGAATTGCCTTTGTGGGATGAATATTGCGAACAGGTGAAATCAAAAATTGCCGATGTAAAGAATGTTGGCGAAGCGCGGCAGGCCGGAACCATTGCCGGAGCGGCATTTTTAAAGGAATTCGTCAAGGAAGGAATCCCCTGGGTACATTTTGATATTGCCGGAACCGCCTGGGGCGGCAAGGAATCTCCGCTGGTTTATCAACAGGGTGCTACCGGAGCGGTCATCCGACTCGTACTTAATCTCCTGGGCATTTAATCGCACCGGGAGGATCACATGTCCCGGCTTTGTCATTTGGATCGGGGACAAGTAAGGAGGGTTCATGAGCGAACTTCCATCTCGCGAAGAAGCGGTAAAACTTCTTTTTGAATATACGAGCTCCGATTCTCTGCGACGGCATGGCCTGGGTGTAGAACAAGTCATGCGGGCCCTGGCACGTAAATATGGCGAAGATGAAGATCGCTGGGGGCTGACGGGACTCCTCCATGATTTTGATTACGAGCAATATCCCACTGCCGAGGAACATCCCTGGCAAGGAAACAAAATCCTGAAAGAACTGGGATACCCGAAGGATATTCGCGAGGCCATCATGGGACACGCCAGCTATACCGGGACACCACGGAATTCATTGATGGCCAAGGCGTTGTATTCCTGTGATGAACTTACCGGTTTTATTTTTGCCGTAACTTATGTCCGCCCCTCCAAATCAGTCCGGGATGTGCGCGTGAAATCCGTAACCAAAAAGTTAAAAGATAAAAGTTTTGCGGCCAAAGTAAACCGTTCTGAGGTGGAGGAAGGGATCCATGAATTGGGCGTGGATCGTGCTGAGCATATTCAATTTGTTATTTCCGCTTTACAGGAAAAGGCGGCCGAGCTAGGATTGGATGGTCCGAAAGAATCAGCGGAATGAATTATATTGTTCCCATACTGCTGTTTATTCTGGGGTTTATAATCGGTGGCGGTATCATCTGGTTTATCAAACGAAGTGAAATAGAGGCTACCCGGGTAACGCGGGATAATTTACGGGAATTATTCGGCAGTCTATCCCGGGACGCACTGGATCAAAATCAAAAATCATTCTTTGAACTGGCCCAGTCTCAATTCGAACAACTTTCCAGATCATCAGTAGATCATTTGAACGAGAAAAAGAAACTGATTGATGTGAATTTGAAAGAAATGAAGTCCCAGTTAGAGTCGCTCAACCGCCAAACTTCGGAATTAAAGGGTCAGATTGAACAATCGCGAACCGGAATCCAACATCTGGAAAACACCACCAGCCAGTTGCGGCAGATATTATCGAGTTCCCAGGCTCGCGGACAATGGGGCGAAAGGATGGTGGAAGATATTCTGCATTTTATAGGTTTGAAAGAAGGGTTGAATTATTCCAAACAGTCCACTCAGGAATCAGGCTCCCGGCCTGATTATACATTTTTTCTTCCGCGGGGTAAATTTATTAACATGGATGTAAAATTTCCCCTGGATCATTACGAACGATTTCTCAGTGAAACCAACGAATCTCAACGAGACGCGGAAAAGAAACAATTCCTGACCGATGTACGAAAACATATCAAGGCCGTAGCTTCCCGGGATTATATAGTTCTGGAAAAAGGCAGCGTGGATTATGTTTTACTATTTATTCCCAATGAAAGTATTTACTCTTTTTTAAACCAGGAAGACAAAGAATTAATTGACTATTCCCTGAATAAAAAAATCCTCCTTTGTTCCCCAATTACCCTATATGCGATTTTATCCCTGATCCGGCAGGCCGTGACCAATTTTTCCATGGAACAACGCGCCGGGGAAATGCAAAAACAAGTGGGTATCTTTAAAGAACAATGGACTAGGTTTGTCGATAAAATGGATCGTGTTGGTACCACTCTGGGAACGGCACAAAAGCATTTTGAAGACCTGACAACAACCCGGACTCGTCAGTTGGAACGTCCCATGGAAAAAATCCTGGAAATGGAAATGGAAACTCAACCAGATAAACTGGAGCACGAATGAAAATAGTTCATTTGGGTACCTTTTTAACCATTTTATTTTTCTGTTCCTGTGTGGGGCCTGAAGAACCCTTGGACGGCCTGATTGAGAATCTGCCGGCGGTTGTGAGTACAAAGACCGCATTCACGTATTCTCTCAAAGCGAATGATTATAGTTTTAATGACACTTATGTCATTGATTTAAAAGCTCAACCGTCCAATGAATTGGTCCTGACCCTGGCCGTTAATAATGTTGGCTCCCGGCTGGACACTACTGAATTATCCCTGGTTCATACCGAAAACGATTCATTGTTGTATCATTATTTTTTGATGACGAATCAGGTTCAAACATCAATAATTACCATTGATTCCAGCAAATCCGGACTGCCAACACGGTTCGATATCCGTGGTAAACATTATACGGGACAAATCGATTTTATTTTAGCCCTTCAATAGAACATATAAAAAAGCCCTCCGGATTCCGGAGGGCTTTGACGTTAGTGTCCTCGTCGGTGAGATCGAAAGGGAACCGTCCAGATTTCATTGTGGACTGCTTCATCTTCGGCAAACAGGGACCCCATGTCGATCACATCGAAAAATCCCCGAAATACCTGATGATTCATTCCCGGCCCAGGTCTGGGAATGCGTAAGAAAGCAACAAAGGTGTTGTCATAATTCCCCGCATCGTCTTCGTCAATTAACGCTTTACGACCTTTATGAAACCGATCACGGCCATAGTGATAAAACACGCGTTCTCCACTGCGCAGAGGGAATTCCGGTCCCAGATTGGCTACGTCCGCTTCCATGCGAATGATTTGTCCCGGAACGAAGCTGGGTAATTCATCCCGTCCGTAATAGGTCGTTCCGATATCATCGGCAGTAATTGTCAGTACCGCTGTGTCAGCGTTAAGGGTATAAACCCTGATTTCCTGAAGTGCAACTTTAGTTCCAGTAATTCCATCCCCGATGGTCATGGCATCCACACGCCAGTGTCGGCCGTGTCCCTGACCGTAATCTACGGAATCGGAATTGATATCGCGCTGAACAAAGCGGATATGACGCTGAAAAGTGCTTTCAAACGGTTTTTCCAGTGAATCGACGATTGTTTCGTTGGAATCAATAGCAATGACCCGGAAGATTCCCTGTATGGTACGGGTGACGTGTGCGTAGGCCAAACCCTCGCTTTCCTGAATATCGAAATCCACATTCAGGGTACGATTGGTGATCCGGCGACCAAAACGAAGCCGATATTGATCGGTATTAGGCCAGAGTGTATCTCCAAGTATTCGGGCTAATCCGTCCGTGTCCAGTCCCGATTCATAATCCGGGTCTGTTACACCATTATCGTCTAATCCATCCAGTTGAAGAGTCTCATCGTCCTGAATGAGTTTCATAAGCTCCGATTCGATAGCGTCCTGGTTAGTTGTGGTTGCCGTGTCACAGCCGATAACCCATAAAGCTGTGACCATAATAAGAAAGATTGTACGTTTCATCATGACGATGTCCTTTCTGTTAAAATGCGCGATTTCGAGGTTGACGCGGACGATCCCAACGTTCGTATCGTCCCCGATCCCGGTTTTTCATTTGGGAACGTAATTCATTTTTAAACCGTTCCCGTGCCATAGCCAGTTTTAGTTGCTGAACATTATCCAGATAACTACCGGTTTTGGTTAAAAATTCTTTTTCAATGGTCATTCGTCGCGTTTCAAGTCCAAACCACTGATCCAGGGCCGATTGCAAATCCTGATCACTTAGTTCATCTTTATCCCGAATTTGTGTCCGCAGATCCTCGGCCAGGGTACGGCGCTCCTTTTCCAGGGCCATTTGTTTTTCCCGGTATTCCCTGAAGTCAGGAAAAAACCGGGCTCCCTGATCTTCGGTGAGCTTTAATTCCTCCGTGAGACGCCACATGGCCATCATTCCCATTCTGTCGGGCCTGTCCGGTTCCTGTGGATGCGGTCCAATGGCACCGGGCATTTGAGCCCAAAGTGTGGAGATTAGCAGTATTCCCAATATTGTTAGTTTATGTTTATTCATGGTTTTCCTCCATTACGGCAGTAAGGGGTTGATAGTTAACGGATTCCAGAAATTCAATTGTTGAGTAGATATCCTCACTTTCATCAATCAGATACAAAGCCAGGTCATACTCATAGTCGGTGACCAGAGAATCATTTATTCCATAAGCCGACCAGACCAGGGCAGAGGTTTGCTGGGATAGTCGCTCTTCGCTTAATCCTGAGAAAGAGAGTATTCCGGCTACGATCAGCACCGCAAAGGCCTGGATTGTAGCCATCCGTCGCGACCGCCGCATTCCGGCTTCGATCCGGGCATCGTGAAGCCGGTTGATAAAGGCGGTTTTATCGGGAAACCGATCGGGTTCCGAAAATGGGATTTCGTGAAGTGTTTCTTTTTCCATGATCATACCTGTAAGATTGATTTTAGTTTTTGGACTCCATGATGGTAGTTCACTTTGGCGGAACTTTCGGAAATGTTCAGAATTGCGGCGATATCCTTGTACGGTAATTGTTGCGAAGTCCTTAACATGACAATCCGTTGTTGCTGTTTCGGAAGTCGGCGGATTGCCGACCATAATTCCTGTTTTTTAAACACGCCATCATCGGTTTGCGTTGCCGGTTCCGGGACCTGGTCCAGGTGCAACAGTTTTCGCCAATGTTTTTTACGAAAGACAGTGATGGCCACATTGGTATTGATTCGATATAAATAGGTAGTAAATGAAGATTCAAATCTGAATTTGGGCAGATATTTATAGAGTTGCAGAAAAACATCCTGGGCCATATCCTCTGATTCCATCTCGTCACCTGTGAGTCGAAAAAAGAACGAATAGACGGAATCCAGGTATCGCCGAACCAGTTCGTCAAAGGCCTGGCGATGGCCGTTTTGAAATTCGTGTATGAGTTGGTCGTCATTTTTCATTGGATTTTTTCAGTTAGACCCGGGTTTTTTTGAAAGGTTAAAATATTTATCCTGTCGGGTCATCCGAAGAATATAACTTATCTCCATGCAAAAGGATTCAAAAAAACAGGAACCCACACCACAACAGCGCCGGGCAATCACGACCACCCCTGGTCCGCTAATGATTCTGGCCGGAGCCGGAACAGGGAAAACGTTTACTATTCTGAGACGGGTCATACATCAGGTAAGGCAGGGTCGGATGCATCCGAACCAGGTGGTCATATTAACTTATACGGAAAAAGCAGCACGCGATCTTCATCGGAAACTAAAAGAACTGGATTTCCCAGAGGGCGAGGAACTGGTAGTAAGTACGTTTCATTCCTTTTGTATCCGGCTGATGAAGGAATTTAATCCTGATATTCTGGCAAATAAAACACTCATCGAAAAAGGCGACCACCTCTTTTTACTGGCACGAAAAATCGATACGATGGATTTCCTCCGTTCACCGGTATTTCGTTCCGATCCATTGAAAGCCATTCAGCAGAGTTTCATCCCGTTCTTCAGTCGTGCCCGGGATGAATTATTTACCCCGAATGATCTGCGTGAACGATTGAATGCGCTTACCGAACAAGAATTGTCTGACCTGAATTTATTTCCCGGGATAAGCCCACGTTTGGAGCCTGATGAACGTCAGCTCCAGCTTCACGACCTCGTGGATGTATATGCCAAATATCAGGAATGGAAAGCAGAACAGGGCTGGATGGATTATGGCGATATGATTCTACATTGCTGGCAATTGATCGAAAAGGATACTGATATTATTACGGAGATCAGAAAGCGGTACCGACATTTCATCATAGACGAATATCAGGATAATAATTATGCCCTGAACAAAATTATACGCCGTATTCTGGGAACCAAACCCAGTCTCACCGTGGTGGGGGATCAGGATCAATGTATTTACAGTTTCCGGGGAGCCAATTACTTCACGGTTCAGGATTTTGAGAATACCTATTTAATGAATCATCCGAACAGAAAAGTCACCCTTGAAGAAAATTTTCGTTCTACTACCGAGATTCTCAATCTGGCAAATGCTGTTATTTCCCAGGACCCGAACCGTATTGATAAAAAGTTGGTTGCTTATCATCGGCATAGCGGATCACGTCCGGTCTGGCATATGGCGGAAAATCCGGTAACTCCAACCGTCGTTTTTAAACTCATCCGGGAGTTAATTGACA
>JAADFQ010000036.1 GCA_013152835.1 FCB group bacterium | reverse complement strand
AGAAAAAAACTGGGTTCCATGGGGTCCTGGCTGAAAACCGTTCGCGGTGTGGGGTATACGTTTAAAAAACCGGAATGATCTCCCGCTCCTATAAAAAAATAGTCATCGGATCCATCCTTGGAATCATGATCCTCAGTTTGTTGGTTCTTTTCGGATTATCCCGGCAAACCCTGAATCGCCTGGTTGACACCCAGGTTCAAATCCGGCTTAGGGACCAGGTTCAGGATGTTTATTTCCGTCTGGATACGGAATGGCCCGGTGTGAAAAATCGCGCCGGTTTGGAGAATTTTAGTAAAACATGGGACGCGGAAGCAAATTATCGTGTTACTCTGCTCCTGCCGGATGGAACTGTATTGGCAGATTCCCGAAAAAATCCCGGCGAAATGGATAATCACGCGGATCGCCCTGAAATCAGGGACGCATTGGCCCGCGGGTGGGGATTCTCGAACCGCTATAGTTTTACGCTTCGCCAGCCGCTCATGTACGGCGCTCATCAGGTAATGATCCATAATCAGCCGCTTATTATCCGGCTGGCGCTTCCCCGGGAAGGGCTGGCTAATGTTTTGAACAAGTATTCACGGAACTACGGGCTGGTTGCCCTGGCCCTTCTGATCCTGTCCACAGGAATCGGTTGGGGACTTCATCACCGCCTGGTTCGCACCGTGGACGCAATTACACAGGACGTACAGCGCTATGGATCCTTTCCAACCGGCCTGATAAATCCGGAATTGAACGAGTTTGCAGGTTTAACGACGGCCCTGGATCAATTGGCTCAGGATCTGGACCGCCGGGTTCGAACCGTTCATTCCCAAAAAGAAGAACTGGAGGCTGTCCTTCAGGGAATGGTGGAAGGTGTCGTCGTGCTGGACAATCGACAGCAAATTCTCAGAATGAATCGGGCGGCCCGCGACCAACTCCACCCCGTTCCGGGTCCGGTGGAAGGGGTTCCCTTGTCGGAAGCGGTGCGGAATGTGGGACTCCTGGATTTTCTGAATTCCACGGATGTTGAAACTGAAATACAGGTGGCTTCCCCCCTAAGGATACTCCAGGTACGAAAGACAACGATTGAAAATCCCGGACGGGGACAGTTGGCTACCATTCTCGTTTTTTATGATGTGACCAGGCTCCGTTCCCTGGAACAGGTACGGCAGGAATTTGTGTCCAACGTTTCTCACGAATTGAAGACACCCATTACCAGCATTAAGGGTTTTGGAGAGACGCTCCTGGACGACACATTGGCCCCGGAAGCCAGGCGTCGGTTTGTGAAAACGATTCTCCGGCATAGTGATCGCATGAATGCCCTGATCGAAGATTTACTGGAACTCTCCAGACTGGACAGTCACATACTGGATACGCAAGACAGCAGTACTTTGATTGAACTCCGAAAACAACTGACCATCATAATTGAAGATTGCGCTTCACAAGCTCAGTCCGGGAATATTGAAATTATCCTGAATTGCCCCGAATCCCTGTCAATTCCCGGGAATGAACGTCTGTTAAACCGGGCCTGGGCAAATTTACTGGATAACGCGCTGAAATATAGTCCCGTTAACGGAGTAGTGACGATTACTGTTGCAGCGAAAGGTTCTCAATTAAAGGTTACATTCGAAGATCAGGGACCGGGAATTCCGGAAGAACATTGGGATCGTGTATTTGAACGATTTTACCGGGTGAATCGGGAAAAGGGCGGCACAGGCTTAGGTCTGGCAATTGTAAAACATATTATTCAGTTACATGGTGGTACTGTCTCAGTAATCAATCGTTCCGAAGGCGGTAGTCGTTTTACAGTGATACTCCCGCTGATGAAAACCTGATATCTATCCAATGAATCCGGCAAACTCACTGAACGAATTTGATGCGATCACTTGCTTTTCATCTTTTTCCGTTTAATTCGGGACTTGGATTTTTTCACGGAAAGTTTTGGACGCCGTTTGAATTTTCGTCTCGGCTGATCATCGCTAACGTCTTTTACGGGTTGCAAATTCAGACGTTGGCCGGCAACGACTACTTTTTTCAATATCAATAAGACCCGGCTCGGTAATCCTTCCGGCAGGTCCACGGTACTGAAGTCCCGCTGAATATCAATCCGTCCGATATATTGACTGTCCAACCCCACTTCATTGGCAATCGCGCCAACAATATTTCCCGGCTTCACACCATGAATTTTCCCGACCTGGAGTTTATATCGTTCCATACCGGTTTCGGGCGACAGGTTGGATTTGTCCGGTTTTTCGTACCGGTCTGATCGTTTCCTGGTCAGTCGATCACGGTTCTCTTTTCCGGGCTTCAACAGCAGTGGGTTTTCCTCATACAGCAGTTTGGTCAGGGCCGCGGCAATTTCCAGGGAAGGTACATTCGATTCGATGCGGTATTGATCAATAATCCGGGTATAGGGTTCCAGTTCGTTGGCGTCCAGAGCCTGGGTAATCCGTGCTTTAAAACGTTCGATCCGTTTGTCATTAATCGCCGAAGTCGAGGGTAACTGCATCAATTCAATTTTCTGGTTGGTCGCTTTTTCGATGGCTTTCAGCAGTCGTTTTTCACGGGGAGCAACAAAGAGTATTGCTTCTCCCTTGCGGCCCATTCTTCCGGTGCGACCGATACGGTGAACATAGGCCTCCGTATCATAGGGAATATCATAATTAATGACATGACTGATCCGGTCAACATCCAGTCCCCGGGCAGCAACATCGGTGGCTACCAGAATATTTAATTCACCCGATTTTAACCGGGCGATTGTTCGTTCCCGCTGACGCTGTTGAATGTCACCGTTCAACGGTGCCGAGGCATATCCCCGGGCCTCCAGCTTCTCCGAAAGTTCCGTTGTGCTGATCTTGGTACGGACAAAGACGATGATGGCATCGAATTCTTCTGCCTCTAAAATTCTGGTGAGCGCATCCAGCTTATGATATCCACTGACCATCCAGTAACGTTGATTGGTGGTTTCCACCGTGGAAGTTCGTGTTTTAATAGTGACTTCCTGGGGATTGTTCAGGTATTTTTTGGCGATCTTGCGGATCGCAGCCGGCATCGTGGCCGAGAACAAGGCAATCTGATGTTTTTCGGGAGTTTGCTCCAGAATCCATTCCACATCATCAATAAATCCCATTCGCAACATTTCATCGGCTTCATCCAGAACCAGCGTGGACAGGGCTTCCAGATTGAGGGTTCCCCGACGCATGTGATCCATAACGCGGCCCGGTGTTCCCACCACAACCTGAACGCCGCGTTTTAATTGTCGTAGCTGGCCGGTATAACTTTGTCCACCATAAATTGGTAGGATATGAAAATGTTCCAGTCGGGAGGCGTATCCCTGAAACGCTTCCGCAACCTGAATCGCCAGTTCCCGGGTTGGAGTCAATACCAGAACCTGGGGTGATCCGGTGTCCGGATCGAGTCGGGACAGGAGCGGCAAGGCAAAGGCGGCGGTTTTTCCGGTTCCGGTTTGAGCCTGACCTACCAGATCACGCCCCATCAGCAGATATGGAATTGCCTGAGTTTGAATAGGGGACGGAGTTTCATAGCCTAATTCCTGAACAGCTTTTAACACTGGAGGGGCTAACCCGAAATCTTCGAATTGTGTGGGTAATTTTATTTTATCTTTCATGGAATAATCCTTTCGTTACGGGTCAACTTGCAACGCACTTGTTCCGATAATCCTTTTTAGCAAAATTGTTTTTTCTCTCAACGGTTGAAAGTGCGTCGCACAGGTATTCCAGACTACGCGAGGAATGCTGATACGGTATTCATTTGCAGATAAAGCCATCAATAAAGAATAAAAGCGTCGTTTGACCGGGGCAAATATCGCATCTATAGCATTAGGAAAGAATGACTATTTACCTGTTTCCGGATTGATTGTTACTTCCCAATCGCTGAAAACACCAGGGCGCCCCCCATCCGATCCACAGACCGGTCAGGCCGTAACGCATCCAGATAAATACATCCGGAGCGGGGAAGAGTTTCTTCAGAACCGTCTGTATGGCTACCGCACCTCCGATACCAATCAGAATTTTAAGCACCTGATACACGGGTTTTGCTTTTGTCGACAAGCAGAGTGTTTGTTGCTCCAACAGAAGTCCGGCGCCCAATCCGGCGAAAAAGCCGCTGACCCGTAACACGGTGGGATCGGAGATGAGCATTGGGACCACTACTCCCACCCAGAAAAAAACAAAGGCGGTGGGTACTGCAGGCATAGTCAGGGACGTTTCCTGCCAACGCGTTTCCAGATAAATAGCCGCTCCCAATGTAAGCCCTCCAATGGTCCAGCCGCCCAAAACGTCCGCGGGATAATGAACTCCCAGCACAATCCGGGACAGTCCGATGAGAAAAATGATCATTCCGGCGGCCGTCTTCCGACCGGTTTTCCATCCCAGATAGCCCCAGAGAACCATGGCCATTTGAGAATGACCGCTGGGAAATCCGTATCCCCCGGCAGAAACCTGCCAGAAGGTTTCCGGAGGTCGGGGCAGGGCAAAACCCAACTTCAACAAAGTGTTTACTAAAAAGGTAACATACAATAACAGGAGCAGGGGAAGCCCCAATTCCTTCTTCCAGCACCAGAAAATCACCGGTAGTCCCAACAAATAAAAGGACTCATTACCAAGGAAGGTAATCCCTTTCATCAGCGAAATAAATCCCGGCACAGGTAAATGCTGAAACCATTGGATAAGTTCGATACTCATGGCGTACTCCGAAACACAATCCAGGCCAGGTTTTCCCGGTAGTAGCGGCGTTCGGTCTCCGGAGTCCAACCCAGGTCCGGTAACACCTGAGCCAGCCCGCCCCGGGACATCCAGTCCTGGTAATTGATAAAATGTTCTTCTCCGGCATGCTTTTCGATCTGACGAATCCCCCACCGGAAAAACCGATTCAGTAAGGTGTGGCCCTTGGGTTCAGCAAAATCCAGGACCGCCAATCGTCCACCGGGACGAAGGACTCGGGCAATGTCGACTAATTCCGCTTTTAGGGTGGTACGATCTTTTTCGTGAAGGGCAAACTGGGACAGAACAATATCAAATTTTTGGTTGGGAAAGGGCAGCCGGGTGGCATCCCCCCGAACGCATTGACCATGAGTCTGACGCCGGGCCTGGGACAACATGGCGGATGACAAATCCACGCCCCATACCGGGAAATCTTCCGGAAAATAGGACATCTGTTTTCCTGTTCCGCAGCACACATCCAGAACGGCTTGCGGTTCCTGGCTTTGAATCCAGGATTGAATATCCGTGCGGATCCGCCGCACCAGCGGTTCCAGGAATAAATCATACATACCTGCCATGCGGTCATAATGATCGGAATGGTTTGTTCCTTCAGGTGGCTGCGTCCTGTTCACAATATATCTCTCCGAATTTGAGTGTGGTAAACTTCTCAAGAAACTTTGCGGAAGTTATAAACTTCCGCAAAGTTAATATAAAAGTCTTGAAAGAAAAACCGGACATACAACTCCAAAAATATTTTGGACATTATCCCGTGATACGTATAGGTTCGCCACTCTCATGCAGTATCATCTCGTTGTCTTAGCCAAACAAGTCCCGGACACCCATAATATTACCGGTGAAGCCATGAAATCCGATGGCACGGTAAACCGCGCCGCCCTTCCGGCGATTTTTAATCCGGAAGATTTAAACGCCCTGGAAATGGCACTGGAGTTGAAGGAACGCTACGACGCTAAAGTAACCGTCGTAACCATGGGCCCCGGGCGGCGGACATTTTGCGGGAAGCCCTGTATCGCGGTGCCGATAATACAATCCTGATCACCGACCGCGCCTTTGCCGGTGCCGATACCCTGGCCACATCCTATGTTTTGGCCAAAGCCCTGGAAAAAATCGGTGATGTGGATCTGGTTCTTTGCGGCCGCCAGGCCATTGACGGCGATACGGCTCAAATTGGCCCCCAGGTGGCGGAAAAAATCAATTATAATCAAATTACCTACGTGGAGGATGTTCGGGAACTCCGGGAGCAAACAATTACCCTCTGCCGTTCCCTGGGCCGGGTCACTGAAACCATTGAAACCAACCTGCCATTGCTCGTGACCGTAACCTCCAGCGCCAATAAACCGCGCACCTTTGGGGCCAAGCGGATGATCAAGTATAAAAAGGCGAAAAGTTCCCCGGAGATTAAACGGCTCGTGGAAAGTGAATCTTTCGCCGGGAGTTACGGCCCCGAACTGGTGGAAGAAGACATGGCCCGGAAAACCGAAGAATTGCGCCAAAAGAATCTGCTTATTGAAACCTGGTCGGCAGCCGATCTGAATGCGGACCCGGAAAGCATTGGCTTAAAAGGATCACCCACCAAGGTGAAGAAAGTAATCAGCATTGTTCTGGCGGCATCCGAGACCCGGGAAATTCCGCCCACCGAAGACGGGATCCATGATCTGATCGCGGAACTCATTGAGGAGCGCACCTTTGGGTAAGACAATACACAATGTTCTGGTCTATATTGAGGTCGATCATGACCAGATTGCCGAAGTAAGCCTGGAACTGTTGGGAAAGGCTCGGGAGTTAGCGGACGAACTGAATGTTGCCGTGGATGCTCTCCTGATCGGCGAAGCAAGTCCGGAACATTTTACTGCGGAAATTTTTTCATACGGCTGTGACACCCTTTACACGGTGGAAGATGAACGCTTAAGCGTCTACGCTACGCTTCCCTTTACCAAAATAACAGCGGAAACAATTTCACAGACCCAACCGCAAATCGTTTTATTTGGCGCCACACCGGTTGGTCGGGACCTGGCACCCCGGGTCGCCAGCAAACTCAAAACCGGCCTCACTGCCGATTGCACCGATCTCCAGATCGGCGATCATGAGGACCGGAAACTGAAAAAAGTCTATCAAAACATTCTATACCAGATTCGCCCGGCATTCGGCGGCAATATTATCGCCACGATTGTGGCCCCGGAGCACCGGCCCCAGATGGCCACGGTCCGGGAAGGCGTTATTAAACGCAGTACTCCCGATCCCAATCACACGGGACAGGTTATTCCCTTATCCATTGAATTGGATAACAATCTATTCATCAATACGATCATTGATCGCATTGTGGGCGAACGGCCGGTCAATCTTAAAGCAGCGGACATTGTGGTGGCCGGTGGCGGAGGCGTCGGTAGTAAAGAAAACTTTCAACTTATTCATAAGCTGGCGGCCACGTTGGGCGGCATGGTGGGCGCTTCCCGGGCAGCCGTGGACAGCGGCTATATTGGTCGGGAACATCAGGTGGGACAAACGGGCACTACGATCCGGCCCAAACTCTATATCGCCTGCGGCATTTCCGGCGCCATTCAACACCGGGCCGGTATGGATAAATCGGGGAAAATTATTGCCATTAACACCGATGCCAATGCACCGATTTTTAAAATTGCCCATTACGGAATTGTCGGCGACCTGAACGAGGTCCTTCCCATGATGATCAAAGCCTATAAAACCAAAGCGTAGGAACGGTATGGCCAACTATTTTACAGATAATCCCGATATTCAGTTCAATCTGGACCGTTTGGATTTGCGGGAACTGGCCGATTTAATCGAAGGTGATTATGCGGCGGCTAAAACTGATGAATACGCTCCGGAAAATGCGGATGACGCCCGGGAAAATTACCTGAACATTTGCCATTTGGCAGGCGAACTCTGTGCCGGTCCCATTGAGGAACGGGCCCGAATCATTGACGCCGAAGGAAATGTTTGTCGTGACGGCCGTGTGTTTTATCATCCCCTGGTAGAAGAAAATCTACGGGACTTCAAACGGGCCGAACTGATGGGGATTTCCCTGCCCCGGGAATTCGGCGGATTGAACATGCCTCAGGTAATTAAAATCGCTGTTCTGGAAATGGTATCCCGGGCCGATGCGTCACTCATGAATCTGGTGGGACTTCAGGATATCGCCGAAACCATCAATGAATTCGGAAACGATCAACAGAAACGGACCTACATCCCGCCGCTTTCCGGCGGCGACGCTACCGGAGCCATGATTCTCACGGAACCGGACTCAGGGTCTGATCTTCAATCCGTGCGTCTGAAAGCCGTTCCTCCTGCCGACGGCAATGATCAGGGCATCTGGCATTTGCAGGGTGTGAAACGTTTTATCACCAACGGAAATGGAAATATCCTGCTGGTGCTGGCCCGATCGGAAGACGGGACCGTGGACGGGAGGGGGCTCTCCATGTTTGTCTGTTCCCGGGATGAAACCATTGTGATCCGGCGTATTGAGCATAAGCTGGGCATTCACGGCTCACCCACCTGTGACATGGTGTTCAACAATACACCAGCCTATCTGGTGGGTCAGCGAAAACGGGGTCTGATAAAATATGTCATGTCCCTGATGAACGGTGCCCGGATCGGAGTTTCCGCTCAAGCCGTGGGAATCGCAGAAGCGGCCTACCGCGCCGCCCGGGAATATGCAGAAACCCGGATTCAGTTCGGAAAACCGATTCTGGAATTTCCTGCCGTTTATGAAATGCTCACCAATATGAAACTCCATATCGAAGCAGGTCGGGTTTTGCTGTATGAAACCGGCAAAGTTGTGGATATACAAAAACAGTTGTCGGCTAAAATTCAACGTCTCCAGGCCCGGGGAGAAGCGGTTGACCCGGAATTAAAAGCATCAGCAAAATATTACGATCGGTTGGCTTCCGTTCTGACCCCCTTCAGTAAATATTACAACGCCGAAATGTGTAATTCCGTGAGTTATCAGGGCATTCAGGTCATGGGCGGCAGTGGCTTCATGAAAGATTACAACATGGAACGCTATTACCGGGACGCCCGGATCACCAATATTTATGAGGGCACGTCCCAACTTCAGGTCGTGGGCGCCCTTGGCGGGGTTCTCTCCGGTGTATTAAACCGTTGGCTGGATGAATTCAAGGAACGGACATATCCCGGAAAATTCAATCCGCTGGTCCGCACGACCAAATCCATGCTTCCGTTGCTGCAAAAAGCTATCGACCATGTAAAAACGCGCCGGGATCAGGAATACACCGACTTCGTGGCGCGGAGAATCGTGGACATGGCCATCGATATCATTCAATCCATCCTGTTTTTAGACAGCGCTCAGATCAATGAACGGAAAGCCAGCCTGGCGGCGATCTGGGTCCGGGACGCCAAACAGCGCGTTGCCGATCATTGTCACTATATTACCGGAAACCGAACTCAGATCATCGACCTCCACCGGGAAATCATCGATTAGTTTGCCGCGAAGTTTACCCGACGAAATGTATTTTAATGTAGTCGGGGGCGCTATGGAGCGCTAAGAGTCTGATAGTACAACAGGCAGCGTTTCACTTTTAAAAATTATAGGACTGTAACAGGAAAAACGCCTGCATTCGGTTTTCCCCCATCCCTTCGTGTATTTTCGCGTCTTTAGCGGCTAATAAATCCGGCCGCTGCGGTGTTCGCCTCCGTCACAATAGATCGTTGAACAATTGATAAAATCCGCTTCCGGTCGCAACAGCAGCGATACAGTTCCGGCTACATCTTCCGGCGTTGTGGTCCGTCGCATGGGATTGCGATACTTGGTGCGCTCCACCCAGTCTTCCCAACGATCGGAGATCTTGGTGAGGGCCCGGGTAGGCGTCACACCGGCCTGAATGGCGTTGGCCGTAATGCCGAAGCGTCCCAGTTCCCAGCCGATCTGCCGCAAAATGGCCTCCATGGCCACCTTGGCAACGCTCACGGGACCATAGCCTTCCATGGCCACGTAATTTCCCTCACTGGTAAATCCCATTACCCGGGATCCACGACCCAGCAAATTCCGATCGTGTAGTTTTTGCGTCCAGTACAGCAGGGAAGTTCCCATCACATGTACGGTCATGTCCATTTGCTTCCTGGTGACGTGTTTTTCACCGAGCAGATTCATGGTCGTTCCGAAGGCAATTGAATGCAACAATAGTTTCAGCGGTTTTCCTTCGGTGATTTCCGCAATTTTCGGTACATACTCGTCCATTGTTTCCAGGGCGGCTGCATTGGTGTTCCAGAAATGAACCCGACCGTCGTTGATTTCCGCCAGTTCATCCCGGAATTTCAGGGCCTGCCGTTTTACGTCACCGCGATCAAAATGAAATCCGATGATACCGTACCCATCCTGAGCCAAACGCTTCGCCGTTGCGCCGCCATGACCGGTTGAACACCCCAGAATTAATACCCATTCAGACATTTTCACTCCTTTTATGAGGGGGCAAATATAGGCGATCAGGTAACGGCAACAAAGCCGTAAAGCCAGTGCTAAACGGGTTGTCCTGCATTCAATCGACTCTGAAAGTTCCGTGAAAACTGAACCAGAAACGGGTGTCGCTCATACAATCCCAGGACTTTAATAGCGGCAGTCATGGGATGGTTCGAATATCCCGGTAACAGATGAAAAGAGGTTCCCCGCAGGTTTTTAAAGACGGTTTTCACGTTTATTATCGTTCGGAGTTTTTGATCTTCATTTTTAGAATACAATATCAGATTCTGCCCGGGAAACGGGAACCCGCCGAATACATCCCCGGTCATTCGTAAAATGGTTTCTTTGCCGTTCGGGTCCTTCACCTCGCCGGCAAACAATTCCTGGTCAAGGGAAAATTCGATATCCGTGATAAATTTAGGATAACCCCAGAGTTCTTTTCCCGCCGTATGGGCAATTTCGGTCGTCACCGGAAGATGGAGAACAGTAAACCCTAACTTTCGGAACATGGATGGCGCTAAAAAATCCGACCAAGGATTGAAGGGCTTTTTCGATATTTGGGGATAGACACCCACCGCCAGCCCGACTTCGTTGTAGGAACCAATATCGGTTTCCCGGTACTGATACCAGGCCAAACCCGCCAGAGCCTGATCGCCGCGAAAAACCGCCGGAGTCCAGGGTGTCTCTTCCAATAATGGCACTACCTGATCCATGGGAACCCAATAGTAGCACTGAAGCGCCGAGGCGTGGTAATAGAAAATCGGCAGTGGCACGGGACCCGCGGCAGTGGTTTCTTCCTTTTGGGAAACGTGAAAGAATGAATTATTCCGTTGCTGTATTTTCCGGCTCACAAACGAATTTTACCTGTTGAACGGGATTAGTTTAAGATTGAAAAGGCGGTGATCACAAGAATAGATCGGTACGCCGGGTTGCAAAGAGCACGTTCATTCGTACACCGGTACATGATCCAAGGGCGCCAGATCCGAAGCAATAATGTTTTCTCCTACTTGTTCGGGATTTTTCCCTCCCGGTATGACCGTATGACAGGCGGGATGCGAAAGGCAAAAGGCCAGACTGACTTGCGCCCGGCTAAACGTTGAATATTCATTAAAAAACGGTTCCAGGGTGTCAAGGGTCGTTAGATAATTATCCAGTTTTTCCGGTGATAAATTAAACCGGCGATGATCACCTTCTTCAAAACGGCTTTTTCGATTGAATTTTCCCGTCAGCAATCCGAACAACAGGGGAATACGTACAATCACACCAATCCCATATTCCAGCGCCTTGGGGAATAACACCTCTTCCGCCTGCCGCTCCAGGAGATTATACCGAACCTGAATGCAATCCAGCAGATCATGGTGATCATCCAGTAAAAAAGCCTGTTCCGTTTCCTTGAAGGACTGGATACTTAATCCGGCGTATTTGATCTTTCCATCCCGCTTCAGGGTTTCCAGGGCTTCCCAGGGTTCGTCCCGAGTGAGTTTTTCCACATTGGGACTGTGGAGTTGCAGAATATCCAGAGCGTCCACTCCCAGCCGTTGCAGGCTTTTTTCAGCGGCTTCGATGAGGTAAGCCTTGGTATAGGT
The DNA here is from genome assembly GCA_013152835.1 of FCB group bacterium. GTDB lineage: Bacteria > Fidelibacterota > Marinisomatia > Marinisomatales > J089 > J089. The sequence goes on along the minus strand of JAADFQ010000036.1, from coordinate 1,608 downwards.
CTGGCGGATCGGTCCGTATCCCTGATCATCGTCCTCTGTGGCGTAGTAAAAATCATTTCCTGCTTTGGTGGCCACAACAATTTCTTCCGGATACCCTCGTTCTTCAAGAACTGCGGCAATCAATTCTTCCGAATGACCAAATCCGTATACATCCGCTGTATCAATAAAGGTTACGCCCTTATCCAATGCCGCACGCAGGGCCGCCTTGGACACGTCATCATCGGTGGGACCCCAATCCCGTCCGCCAATGGCCCAGGCTCCGAATCCTACGGTAGATATTCGCGGTCCCCGTTTTCCCAGTTGAACATACTTCATTCTCAATCCTTTCATGGTTTGCGGTATTTTACGGACAAAAGCAGTTTAAGGTTAGAAAAGCAGTGAACACAAGATCATCCTGCCGGGAATACGTGTCAGAAACAGGGGTGTAGGTTGATACCCCGGGCATCGAGAAAAGACTTAGTATTACGAGGTTCATCCGGTAATTTCTTTCGCTTACTCTATTCTTGCGAATTATGGATACTCCTCTTTTTCGACATTATCTAAACGCTTTATGCAGCCATCAGTATACCCGGTCTGATGTGGAAGCCGTGGTGCAGGTTTTTGTGGATACGGCCAGACAAATCATCGCCCGACGGGGATATGAACAGTTCCTTCCGGTTCAAAATCCAACTGAAGACGATCGGGATGCCCTGGCCCTTGATTTGATCGCGCCTCTGTTTGCCCGGGATAAAGACAGTCAATTTTTCATATTAAAACAGTATTTCACTCAGGAACGCCGGTCCGGATCAGACCATGACTTACAGTCGGCGCTAAAGGGTCTTTTGAATCGTCATATCCACCAGGAAGCAGTTCGGAAATTCGGTGTACGGGATCCGCTGGGGCGAAGCATTTATGAAAGCCTCCACTATCTGTTATTGAAACATCCTCAGTGGAACAAACAACGAAATCGCCGGGGTGAAATACTGGTTGGTAACGGTATTCCCGAAGCTGTCGTTGTGGACGAGGTCGATCTATGGGCAACGTTTCGATCCGGGATTGCAGCCGGAAACCGCACCCTGACTCAAACGATGGAACAGGTACTGGAAGAACTGATCGATCACCGTTCTCAAAGAATCTGTTTACGGGATTTGGTGGCGGTCCTGCGAAACCTGTTTCAATCCGGTAATACGACGCGACCCCATACCAATTCCGCCGGTTTGCTTGAGCAACAAGCTGAAGCTGTTATTCAATCTACGGTGGATGAAATCAACCGGCTATTTCTAGATCGGTATGAGCTCACCGGAAAACTGACAACTTCGGAACGGCAGGCTTTTTACGATGCCATCCAAAATCTGTTACGTGATCTAATTTATGACGGACAGGCCGGTTCATACTTTCGATATTTATCCGCCACCATGACCCGGAAACTGGATCGCACCGATTATCAGCAAAACTATCGCACCCGTTTTGAGTACGTGGCCAAACAATCCCGCAATTATTTTTCTGCACACTTAAAAAATGATATTATTTTAGAGTAGACATGACCAAACCACTGAAAACATTTCTTGACGAATTATTGACTTTCCCGGCAGATATCACGCTGGGATTATCACCTTCGGAGTCTTCCGT
>JAADFQ010000035.1 GCA_013152835.1 FCB group bacterium | reverse complement strand
TGGGGTTGTTCCTCACGTCCTGTGAGTTAACCAACCCGGCCGTGACCTATGAGCAAAAACTGGTGGTCTTCGGCAATCTTACGGCTGATTTTCCCATGGTGGATACCCTGTTCGTATCCCGGTCGGCGGCCATCGGGGAAAACCTGGATTCGTACGCTTTGTATATTGATGATGCGGAGATCACCATCACCGACGGCGATACGACGATCCCCGTCCCGCCGGTCCCGGACCGACCCGGACGTTACCTGGCCGATCCCGATTATATTTTCCGGGCCGGAAAAGAATACCGTGTGAAGGTTGTCTGGGAAGACGATACGGTGACGGCAAAAACAGTGTTGCCGGAAAAAATGGAATTTTCCAGCGAAGGATCCGATTCCTATACCTGCAACGGTTCCCCGGTAACGATAGCGCCGATCACCGTTGACAATGCGACGCTCCAGCTCTACGATGGACAACTGATTCCCGTTCCCACCGGCCCGATTGATACGGTGGTGTACCGCACCGGTGATTGCTACACGGAAAGTTTTGCCTCGCTGCCATATTTCTTCCTGAACTTCAATGCGGACGATTACCATACCGTTCGCATCATCAGTTTTGCATTGGAAGCCGAAACCCGTGGTCCGGAGCCATTTGACGACCGGAACGGGAACGGCGTGTGGGATGCGGATAGCGAACCCTTTGTGGATTACAACCGGGACGGCGTCCGCGACTCCACGTTTATCAATCTGATCTATGATACGACCTTTACGTCGATAGCCTGGAAGGGCGATTATCTCCGGACCGAACAAAATGATCCCTATCGGTATAATCCCGTGGTCTGGGCCGTGGACACCTCTCCGCTTCCCATGACCTGGTTATATTTCAATTATTACGGATTTCATCTGATTGCGTTGCAGGCCACCGACCAGGCGTATTATGATTATTTTTCCGGGGATCCGTTTGGCATGAATCAATATCTGTTACCGGACTCCAACATCGAAGGTGGTTACGGATTATTCAGTTCGACCTATACGAAATTCTTTTTTGTATATATTAAACCGGAATAATGTCCGGCTGAAAGGATTCCCGGGACCTATTTTGGAATTAATTTCCGGACCTTTCGCGCCAGGGACAGGAACGTCGTCAGTTTTCCACCGAATACGTGGATCAGGGTGGTTGCTCCGATCTGATGCCGGTCCAGACGATATTCCCGCGATAAATCGGTGGGATTATCCTTACGGGCGATCAGGGGCCGAACACCGATGTAGGATGATTTTATTTCGTCGGGACTGACTTGATTATTGTCGTCTAAATACATATTTAATTGGGTCAATAAATAATCCACATCCTCCGGTTGGACCCGAACCGCGTCGGTAGCCCCGGTTTCTTCCCGTTCGGTGGTTCCGATGATTGTATGATGATTCTCGGGCTCGGGAATAATGAAAAATATTCGTTTTTCAGCCGTTTGCATAAACATGAGATCCGCAGTTAAGCATCCCTCAACAATGATGTGAATACCGCTGATTTTCCGGATATGGTATCGGGCAGGTAAACTATACTGGGTATTGACTTCATCGATCCAGGGACCGGTGGCATTTATCAGTATCGGTGCCGTGAAAATGCCCCGGTTGGAGAAGACCCTGAATTCACGCTCGTTATTATTTATACGGGTAATCGTTACAAACTGGTGAATGACCGCACCGCGGTTCACGGCGTCTCCCCCGACTTTCTGGGTCAATAATAGATCATTGGTTTTGGCGTCATAATAACGAAACACAGCCGTTAAATTTTCCTGTTTCAGCCTGGGCGCTATTGTTTGAAAGTCAGATCGTTTGATCCGTTTGGATTTGAGTACGTTCCGGCGTCCGGCCAGTACATCATATAATTTGAGACCGGCCCAAATGGTGATTCCCCAGCGGGGACTTGAACGGTACACCGGTAAATAAAAGGGTTTGACGCTGACAATCTCCGGATATGTTTCCAGCAGTTCCTGCCGATCGCGTAACGCTTCGTGAACCAGTCCGATTTCAAAAGTCTCCAGATATCGGAGACCACCATGGATCAAGCGGGAAGATTTTGAAGACGTTCCGCTCCCGATCGTGTTTTTTTCCAGCACAACAACCCGTAAACCGGCACCGGACAATTCGGATGCAATACCACAGCCGTTGATACCGGCTCCCAGAATAATGACGTCGAATGGCAGGGGTGGCGTGGTGGTATTCATGGCCTTTACGGCAGGATACCGATGCTGTATCGATACACTAAATCTCCTCCGTGCTGACCGGTTTCCCAGATCAGAACGCCTAATCCCAGAAGGGCGATCAGCATCATCCAGTCCAGGAAGCGTGGATTCCAGTGTTTCAAATGAAGCCAGGTCCAGCCCAGAACCGTAATCAGTCCGGCCCAAACAAATGCATTGGCGAATAATTCATGTTGCTCAATCAGGTCAATGAGTTGGGGTGACAGTTGCTGTTCCAGATCGCTGAAGGATTTTTCACCGGTGAAACTGGCGATAAATCCGGTGACGATGGCCAGCATCAGGAGGATTATCGGTAATGGAGGAGGCCAATTTATTTTTCCCAGGACCCGCAGGGCCTGAATACAAATTACCAGCAGGGTGAAAGCGATCGGAAGATGAACAACCAGAGGGTGCAGGGGAATCATGGGAAAGTACTATGTAAACGGGAGCTTTTTGGGGTAGTAGCCCGTAGGGGAATCGAACCCCTGTTGCAAGAATGAAAATCTTGAGTCCTAACCACTAGACGAACGGGCCAATTTTATTGCAGCGACTCAATGGAGATTGAACCATTGAAAATAGCGCGGCGAATTTAGGATAGGCCCCCAATTTCACCAACCAGTTTATCATCATTTTTTGTAATTATCACCGGGAAACCGGGTGTCCATGTTTCCGCGCCCGCCAGTATCGATGAAGGCGTCCATCCGGATTGGCGATTGATTGTCATCCGTGGTCTGGTATTTACGGTAGCGAGCCTTAGCTCGATTTCCAGTCCATTTTCATACCGGTATAATCACACTTCTTACATTTATAGTGCTTGATACTCGTCCAGAAAACGATCCCCAGGAATTTCTGATAGGGTGTTCGGTGGATCCGGTTTAAATCGGCTCCGCATTGCGGACAGGAATAAAGCGTGGAATAGCGGACGATCATTTTGCGGCGGAAACGGTTGAAAATCATGAAAAAAGCGGTCAGAATTAACAACATGCCAATGGTGTTGGACAGTTTCAGGGATAAAATAAAGTCGAAAAAATTTTGTAAAAAATTGGAGAAGAAATGATGGGTTGTTTTGATCCCGGTTTGAATCCAGTGCCAGACGGTCCGCCGGATTTCAAATTGTTCAACAAGCAGGGCGACCCCCGTTATCAAAAGCAGGGTTACGGTAATCTCAAACCGGAATTCCTGCCAGAATGATGTCCGGTGACGATGGTGATGATGTGGATGTTTGGTCATGATTATTTTATATAATTGGAAGCAAAGTTACACCGGAATTGCCTCATGACCCAAATAAGACCGGCGTTTATACATCAGACAGCCACCGGTTTTTAGAGCATCATACGGAGGGAAACTAGGGAATCCTGAGTGTGATCACCCCGTCGCTGCGGTAATCTTCCAATTCCTGGAATATTTCTCCCCGGTGAATAATATTGGATTGTCCGGCGCCGGTCAGTCCCCAGAATTCCCCGCCCAGAAAACTGTTGAATCCCCAGGGTGCCGACGTGGCGGTCATGCGGCCTTTCAGAGCATATTTCTTCCACATATCCCGTTCCCGGGTATTTCCGTTCAGATCTTCGGGATCGACATCGCCGGGATCATCCTCGGGCGGGTCATAGCCGCCCCAAACGGAAATCCACCGTTCGGCCTGGTTGACCAGGCTGGGAACAATCAGTAAATCGGCTTCCAGCGAATCCAGACGGGCATAACATTCAGGATGCCAGCTATCGGCGCAGATCATGATTCCGAGTCGCCCCAACGGGGTTGAGACCACGGGCAGATCGGCGAGCTGGCCCCGATCCAGAAAGTCCAGTTCCTGTCCCACGGGAAACGCTTTCCGGGTGATGGATACCACCGCTCCATCGGGATTAAAAAGCATGGATTGGTTATACAAATGTGGGGAGCGTTTACGGAGGGCAATCGTTTCCCCGTAATTCACCTCCGGCAACAGGATCGACCCGGCGACAATCCAGGTGTCAACCTCACGGGCAAATTTTCCGAAGACATCCACGTAGGCCTTCAGTGCGCTTTCCGCCTGCATTTTAAATATGGCCCGCTCCACATGACCCATTACCGGTCCCGAAAAATGATCTCTGGTGTAAGTGTGGATAAACGAGCTGATAAATTTGACCGGATGGGCGAGGATAATCCAGATCATGGCCGAATTCAGGTTGTCGGCCTTGAACACGCGATCGCAGCCATTCACCGCCACCAGCCAGGCGCCAATATATTCCGGAAAAATAAGCAGTGAAGGTTCCCCGGATTGCCGGTTGGTCTGGCTATCCCTGACGTACGGCAATAATGCCTGGTAAAACGACTGAACAGACCGGTAATCCTGTTCCGTGAGTTGAGGCTGAATAACCGAAACCAGTCCGCCACCCCGGGATAGTGTTAGCAACAGGACAGAAAGCAGAAACGTGTGTTTCATAGTGGTCTTCCTCTTCAAATAGGTTGAGTCAGATTGGATTCTCAAAAGTCAATTTACAACATCGGAAGAAAATGTTTACGGATCATTCACTCGTATAATTCATCCCGACTAGGAGTTAAACACACTTTGACGGGGATGACCTGTGATTAGTGTGAGAGTCCTGTCAGTGGCGGAATACTTATAGCTGATATTACTCACCCCATTCACTTCGTGAAGTCCCCTCTCTTACAAAGAGAGGGGATATAGGGGTGAGTAGAACTCGACAAATTAATAATATCAAATCGGAACGCCGTAGCGGCGTTTAACCAGTATTATTTACGTAATCCCTGTCCTGGAGGGCCGGGCTACGGAATCAATTTTACGATATTCAAGATATCTGAGATTTAGATATCCGGGTACAATGTCCTCCTCTGCTTAGGGGCGAAGACCCCTGGTTCAGCGGATTCCCGCAAACAGGCGCGGTTGGATCGCCAAGGGAAAAAATCAAGGATCAGATTTCAATTTCGATTAACCCGCAGAAAGCCTAAAATGATTCCTTATTTTATTCGGATATCAGTAACAAATCGGAGGGAGTCATGTCCAGGTTGAAAAAAGGGTTAATCATCACCGGAGTCATCATTTTTCTGGTCCTTGTTTTCGGGTTTTTGTTTATTCACCGGCTGTCAACCAAAGGATTGCCCGACTACACCGGGAACGTCCAACTAAAGAATCTCATCGAACCGGTAACCATCCAACGGGATAATTTCGGCATCCCGCATATTTTTGCGAAAAATGAAACCGATTTGTATCGGGCCACGGGGTATTGCATGGCGCAGGACCGGCTCTGGCAAATGGACTTGATCCGGCGGGCAACCCAGGGACGACTGTCGGAAATCTTCGGCAAGGACCTGGTGAATTCCGATCTTTTGCTCCGGGCCTTGCAGATATCGCAAAAATCCCACCGGGTATGGCAAAAATCGGATGCTGTTGTAAAAGCCAACCTGGAGGCCTTTACCGACGGTGTGAACCAGTATATTCAGTCCCGGGGAAATAATCTGCCGCCGGAATTTTCCATCCTCGGCTACACACCCGATCCCTGGGAACCGGAACATTCGATCAACTTGATCGGCTATATGGCCTGGGACCTGACCATGCCCTGGAATGCCGAAATTTCCCTGTATAAGATTGCCCAAAAAGTGGGGCCGGAAATGGCGGCGGAATTATTTCCCGACTTGGCCAATCAAACCTCCGTGGTGTATGAGGATTTCGCAGAGGCTTCCTCCGAACTCGACGCCCGGGATTTACTGCTTTCGGCTGCGGAACCCCTCCGGGACCTGGGAATCACCGTTTTTGACGGGAGCAATAACTGGGTCGTGAGCGGGAAAAAGAGCACCACCGGTAAACCGATTTTTGCCAATGACATGCATCTGGGACTGTTCATTCCGGGAATCTGGTACCAGGTTTACCAGTCGGTGGAAGGGCAATACACGGTAACGGGTCTGGCCCTGCCTGGTGAACCCTTCGTGGTGGCCGGTCATAATGCCAATATTGCCTGGGGCATGACCAACGTGATGGTGGACGATATGGACTTTTTCAAGGAGAAGATCAATCCCCAAAATCCCAACCAGTACGAATACCTGGGTGAATGGAAAGATATGGAAGTGCGCAAGGAGGCGATCCGGACCAAGGAAGGGGACGTGGTGGAAAAAATTCTCCGTCTTACGCATCATGGCCCGATCGTTTCCGATTTCAAGCAGATTCAGGACGAAACCCTGTCCATGATGTGGACCGGCAATTTATACAGTAATGAACTCCGGTCGGTGTACCTCCTGAATAAAGCCCGGAACTGGGATGAATTTAAGGATGCCGTTTCCACGTTCAATTCCGTGAGTCAGAATATTGCCTACGCCGATGTGGATGGGAATATCGGGATCTACTGCTGCGCCGGTGTTCCGGTTCGAAAAAAAGGCGACGGGTCGAAAATCGTTCCCGGCTGGACCGACGAATATGAGTGGGATGGCATTATTCCTTTCGAAGATTTACCCCACAGTTTTAATCCTGAAAAGGGCTATGTATCCTCCGCCAATAATCGCTCCGTATCTCCCGACGCCCGCACTCAGATTCCCCAGTATCCGGCGCCCAATTACCGGATTGATCGTATCCGGGAAATGCTGGAAGCGAAGGATAAACTGTCGATCGACGATATCAAGGCCATGCACCGGGATCACCAATCCATTCTGGCCCGGGATTTTACACCCGGGTTTGTATCCGTACTCGCGAATGAAAAGGCCCTGAATGAAACGGAGAAAAAGGCTCTGGAAAACCTGCGCAACTGGGATTTCACCTATGAACCGGATCTGACCGCCCCCACGGTGTTTGAACAAACTTATCTGGAACTGATGCACAATATTTTCTGGGATGAAATGGGCGACGACCTCTACGCGGGCTACATCAAAACCGGTTACATTCCCCGTTTCGGGCTGGATTATCTCCGTCGTCATCCCGATTCCAAATGGATTGATGACAAGCAAACGGAAGCGGTAGAATCCTGGAATGATATGGTGGTCCGGTCCTTCCAGTCGGCGGTGAGCCGTCTGGCGGAACAATACGGGCCGAAGCCCGCCCAATGGACCTGGGGCAGCGTCCATCATTTTGTGCTGAAGCATCCCATGGGCAAGGTGGCGGCCCTGAATACGGTCTTCAAGTTGAACCGGGGACCCTATCCCGTCGGTGGAAGCGCGCATACGGTTTCTCCATTCCGATATCCCTATGCTGCGCCCTACGACTCCGATTACGGTTCGTCCCACCGGCATATTTTTTCCACGGCTAACTGGGACGATTCCCAGACGATCATTCCCACCGGCGAATCGGGAATCCCATCCTCACCTCACTATTGCGACCAGACCGAGATGTACGTGAATTATGTTTATCACGCCGATCCTTTTTCCAAAGCGGCGGTGGATCAGGCCACACGTTATACCCAGGTGCTGAAACCCTGACCCCGGCATTCATGTTTCCATACGATTTGAATCTGTATTTATCATTGGTAACCGGGTATTGGGGGCCAATTGAAAACATGGCCGCCGGAAAGGTTGTCAGGGACTGAACATGGATAGTAACGTACTTTCCTGTCCCGTTCCGATTATGGATCACGACACG
>JAADFQ010000034.1 GCA_013152835.1 FCB group bacterium | reverse complement strand
ATTACCAAAGAGACTATCACACCGGAAGGCGCTGTTTTATTTCCTCTGGATGTTACCAAACCGGATTCGGTCAGTGCCATCGTAAAGACCATACTGGACCGGGAGAAGCGATTGGACGTTGTTCTCAACAATGCCGGTTTCGGAATCGGCGGACCGCTGGAAACGACATCCCTGGAGGAGGCGAAATCCCAGTTTAAAACCAATTTTTTCGGTGTTCACCTGGTCAATCAGGCTGTGTTGCCCTATTTAACAGGGGTCCGGCCGCATTGTGATCGTTGGCTCCATCGGGGGCCGGATCGGTCTTCCCTTTCAGGGAATGTACAGCGCCACCAAATTCGCTCTGGAAGGCTACGCGGAAGCTTTGTCCATGGAAGTCAAAGAATGGGGTCTTGAAGTGTTGTTGATTGAGCCGGGGGATTTTGCCACCGGATTCACCGGCGACCGCAAGGTAATTGCATCACTGGGATCGTATTCATCGCAATTCAAAGCCGCCCTGCACACCATAGAAACCGATGAGATGGGTGGGAAATCTCCGGATCTGATCGCCAAAAAACTTTTCCGGACATTGAATCGGCGAAAACTACCTCGCAAAATGATGGTGGGTGCCTGGGATCAGAAACTGGCCGTAAAAATTAAAGCTCTGCTACCAAATACCTTATTTGAGTATATCATCCGGAGTCATTACCTGGACTGAGCAGTCCTTTTCATCAACTCCCACATAAGAAGTGCCCCGGAAACTGCCACATTCAGGGATTCGCCGGTCCCGCGACGGGGAATGGCAACCAGTACATCCGATCGCTTCCTAACGTGATCCGACAGACCATGGGCTTCGTTACCCACGGCCAAAACCCACGGCTTTTCCGGAGAAAATGCTAACTCCGTAATGGATTTTCCCCGCTGATCCGCACCAATGAAAAATACGTGGTTTGGGAAATCTTCCGGTAAACGGTTTTCCATAATGTTCAGATGAAAATGAGCGCCCATCCCACCGCGTACTACCTTGGGTTGAAACAAATCAAGGCTTCCCGGAGATGCGACCACCGTTTCCAATCCCAGCCAGGCGGCGGTTCTCAACAAGGTGCCTCCGTTTCCCGGATCCCGGACCTGATCCAGATAAAGAACCGGTTTGGGAGCCACGATTCCGGAACGTTCCGGTTCGGGACGGGGACAAACGGCCAAAATGCCGGCTGGAGACGTCGTATCCGACAGGTCCGCAATATCCCGTTCCGTAACGACGTGGACCGTTGTTCCACGCCTAATTTGCCGCAGAAGCGCCGAATTGTGTGGCAAAGTTAAAAAGGCTTTTGTTACAACCACTTCACGAAGCGGCGCAGACGCCTCCAGGGCGGTCTGAACCAGCCGTTGTCCTTCCAGAATAAATTCCCCATGCAAAAGTCGGTATTTCTTTTTTTTCAGCCGGCGAATTTGTTTCTGGCGGTTGGCTGATAAAGGTGTCGGTTCGAAATCAAACATCAGGGGTATACGACTTCACCGTTCATAATGGTATATAGTACGGCTGTGTCCAGGATTTGATGCGGCGTTGACTGCAGAAGATCCCGGGACAGGACGGTAAAATCCGCATGATAACCGGGTGCGATTTTTCCTGACTGATCTTCCTGAAAAGCAGCGTAAGCCGGCCAGAGCGTCAGCGAGTTCAGGGCTTGTTCCGGCGTCATTCTTTCCTGGGATTGCCAGCCTCCGGAAGGCCAATCTTCACGATCCTGTCGGGTAACGGCGGCGTAAAATTCCCAGAGCGGATTGGGTGTTTCCACCGGCGCATCCGACCCGCCGGGTATGATGGATCCGGTACTTAACAGGGCCTGCCAGGGATAAGCTTCGTTAAGTCGCCCCGATCCCAATCGTTCATCGGCCCAATACATGTCCGATGTACAATGAGTCGTTTGCATGGATGGAATGACGCCCAGGTCAAAAAAGCGCGGAATATCATCGGGAGCGATGATTTGAGCATGTTCAATGCGATTCCGTCGATTACGAACTCCGGCCCATTCAAAGATATCCAGCGCCATGCGATTCGCCCGGTCGCCAATACAATGAATATTCACCTGAAACCCGGCGGCGTTGAAGCGCCGGACTTTTTCGGCAACTGTTGCTGAATCACTGACCAGTAATCCCGTGTTTCCCGGATCGTCGGAATAGGGTTCCAGGAGCGCCGCGCCGCGACTTCCCAGGGCTCCGTCAAGATAGAGTTTTACGGCCCGGACAGTAATCCGGGGATCGTTCACGGTCGGTCCGTTCAATAAAAAGGGCTCATAATCCTCCGGATCGTCATTCAGCATGGCGTATACCCGGAGAGTAAGCTCTCCTTCGCGTTCCATATCGCCCAGAATAGCCAATGTTTCCCGGGACGTTCCGGCATCATGGATTGACGTAATTCCCAGTGAATTCAAATAGGCAACCGCTTTCTTTAATTGTCGTTTTTTCGTGGAACGGCTTTCTTCCGGTATAATCCTGAAGACAAGATCGGTTGCATTATCCAGAAGAATCCCGGTCGGATCTCCGGCCCGGTCCCGGTATATTTTTCCCCCCGTTGGATCCGGCGTGTTCCGGGTAATTCCCGCCCTGTCCAAGGCGGCGGAATTGACCCAGATTGCGTGGCCGTCAATCCGGGATAGCAAAACGGGATTATCCGGAGCGGCGTTATCGAGTAACGAACGATCAGGCAGGCGAATCTCCGGCCAGTCATTCTGATCCCAGCCCCGTCCCCGTATCCACGCTCCGTTGGAAGCCTGCCGCGCTTTCTGGCGAACCAGCGCAATAATTTCATCCGGGGTGCCGGTTCCCACCAGATCGAGAATTTCCATCGACTGACCTAATCCGAGAAGATGAAGGTGAGCATCGGAGAATCCGGGATAGAGATAGCCTCCGTGTAAATCGACGATTTGATCCGCCGTAAACGTTTCGGGTATTCCGATTGTCTGTATTCGTCCGTTACTGCATAGAACGGATGACCGCTGTGAATTACCGGGCAGATAGACATTGGTAAACAAAATGGTTTGTGGCAGGCTAAGAGATGTGACCATGAGTAAGGGACTCAAATTTTTTAGGAGAAGGGATTTCATTATGGTAAGAATCTAAACAGGACCGGAGCGGAAAACAGAAATTTTTCGCTATTTGTGAAGAGGGCTCTTCCGGTCTGTAAATAGTTGGGTTCTATGAATCTGGCAACTATTAATTCGTGTGGAAACACTCGCACGTAAAGAGTAGTGAGTAATTATTTAATCTCCCTTCACATTCGACCCGTCTTCCGAAGCCCTGTAAAAACGTAGGAATGGATACGGCGGACGAGAAGACGGATTAAACCGATTCTTGTTGGAATGCCTTTGAAACAGCATCTAATTTTGTCTCATTCTATCCGGGAAAGATTCTCTCATAGCTCAGTTAAAAGGAAAGTCAGGAACCCATGTCAAAAGGTGTTACACCCCAAAGTAAAGATTATGCCACCTGGTATACCGATGTCGTTATTCGGGCCGGATTGGCCGATTACGGTCCGGTAAAAGGTACCATGGTTATTAAACCGTACGGATTTGCACTCTGGGAAAACCTTAAGCAATCTCTGGATACCATGTTACGGGACAGTGGTCATGTGAACGCCTATTTTCCCCTGTTTATTCCCAAATCCTTTCTGGCTCGGGAAGCGGAGCATGTGGAAGGTTTTGCCAAGGAATGTGCCGTGGTAACACATACCCGGCTCATGGCCACAGATGATGGAAAACTGGTAGTGGATCCGGAGTCCCGGTTAGAAGAAGAAGTTATCGTTCGCCCCACCAGCGAAACCATCATCTGGTCCATGTATAAAAAATGGATTCAATCCTACCGCGACCTGCCGCTTCTCATTAATCAATGGGCCAATGTGGTCCGCTGGGAAATGCGCACGCGTCTGTTTCTTCGCACAACTGAATTTTTATGGCAGGAAGGTCATACGGCTCATGCGACGGCAAACGAGGCCGAACAGGAAGCACGTCGTATATTGGATATTTATCGTCAATTGGCAGAAGATTATCTGGCCATTCCAGTGATTACGGGAACGAAATCGGAATCGGAAAAGTTTGCCGGTGCCGACCACACCTATGCCATTGAAGCCATGATGGGCGATCGCCGGGCGCTCCAGGCCGGAACATCCCATAACCTGGGACAGAATTTCGCCCGCGCTTTTCAGGTTACGTTCCAAAACGAGAATAATAAGGAAGAATTGGTGTACGCCACCAGTTGGGGCGTTTCCACGCGCCTTGTGGGCGCTGTTGTCATGGCTCACGGCGACGACAAGGGGTTACGCTTACCGCCGCGTATCGCCCCGATCCAGGTCGTGATTATTCCCATTTACCGCCAGCCGGAAGACAAGGAACGAATTATCGACTATCTGAAACCGCTCACATCAGGCCTAAAGAAACAGGGCGTTCGCATTCATGAGGACTGGAGCGATGCGTCCCCGGGATATAAATTCAACGAGTGGGAAATGAAAGGCGTTCCGCTGCGTTTGGAGGTGGGTCCCCGGGATGTAAACCGGGAACAGGCAGTGGTGGTCCGTCGGGATACGGGCGAAAAACTGGTTCTCTCCATGAATTCTCTTATGGAGGAAATCCCCCGTTTGCTGGATGATATTCAAACCGGCCTGTTCCAACAGGCGCTGGAATTCAGGAACCAACATACTCATCAGGTCACAACGTTTGAGGAGTTCCGGAATATTCTTGAGGGCCCTGGCGGTTTTATTCGTTGCGGTTGGGACGGAACCCTGGAAACCGAGGCTGCCATCAAGGACGCCACCAAGGCGACGATACGATGCATTCCCTTCGATGAAAATCCGGAAGGGCTATCCTGTGTTTTCTCCGGAAAACCGGCGCGCCACGAAGTTATCTTTGCGAAGGCCTATTAGACTTTTCTTTGACGATCTGGGAATGCAGTGTAGATTTCTCTAATCCGAAATCTGAATGACATTTCCTTGATTACCCAAACACCGGCCATTGTATTAAAATCCTTCCCCTACGGGGAAACCAGTCTGGTCGCCCGCTGCTTTACCCGCGACATGGGCAAGGTCAGTCTCCTGGCCCGGGGCGCCCGTCGGAAAAAATCTTCTTTAGTCGCCAGTTTTCAGCCCGGAAATTATCTGGAACTCATTTTCTCCATGAAAGAGACCCGGGAATTGCAACTCCTGACAAAAGCTTCATTTCTGGAAATCTGGATGGGGTTTTCCGATAGTTTAAAAAAAATGGCTTATGCCCTGGCCGTTGTCGAACTGGTGGACCGCTCTGTATCCGAACGGGATACACATGAAGATTTATTTGATTTTCTGGTGGATACTCTGAGGACGATTCATCGTCAGTCCGACCGATTAAATCTGGTTTTCTGGCAATTTCAGCTACAGCTTTTGACGTATCTCGGTTTTCGTCCCGATCTGGACCAGCGGGAGATTCACGGTATTCTCCTGCCGGATCCGAACGCCGGTCCCCAGAGTCAGAAAATGCTGGAAATGATGTCCGGATCACTTCAAAATGTGGAATTTCCATTTCGCCCAACTCCCGCTGACCGAAAAGCTATCCAGGATTATCTGACCGCCTGTTTCCGTCTGCACGTGGAAGGGTTCACCGATTTGAAATCATTTAAGGTTTTAAAAGGGATTCTGGCGTGAATACTTCTCCGGTGTCCGGTATATTGACCCGTACAAGTTCTTCTGCGTATCTGATCAGCAAGGACGGAAAAAAGTATTTTGAACATGATCCCATTTGGTCCGGATATATTACCCACTGGGAAGGGAAAAAGGTTTTCGGCCGATTATTGAAGGAAAAAGACTACGCTACGAATAAACCCATGGTGATTTTATGGCCGGACGAACCGCGTCCGAAACCGCCCTTTGTTGAATTATATTACAATGAACGATTAACCAAATATATGGCTTCTCTGTTCGGACATAACGCCATCAATGTGGATGGGGGAATATATAACTTCTCTCATAAACTGAATGAGAACGAAGTCATGACCGAAGAAGAATTTTTTTACCGGCCGGCTCTGGGTGAATTTGCTCCGTCGCCACGCACCGGAATGTTTGAAGTGCCGGAAGACGGCCCGCCCTATTACGACAAATTCGGACGAAACTTCATGCGAACAATTCATGTCCTGGAAATTAAGGGTCTGGACACGGAACAGTTAAAAGTTCTTTATAACCGTGAATTGGACATTATTCACGCCACTCCGCCCAAACCCGACAAACCGGCACATTACGCCGATTTCAGCATCTGGACCCGCAGTTGTTCCACCATTATCCGGGATGGACTCCGGGACCTGGGATTTCCGGATATTGCGGGCACCTTTCCCCGGGATCTTTTTGTATCGGCAGCCATGGTTCTAGGGCGGGATCAAAAATTATCGGTCCGGATTTACCGGCGTACACAACTCCAGGTTCCTGAAGCCATTCCCAGCGTTCCTGGGCCTTTTCTGAATCCCGTGAACCTTTTTCGAAACCGGCAGTTAAAGTACGCCCCCTTATGAGATACCAGTTTCAATCAGAATATGGTCAGCATTCCTGGCGGCCCCGGATCTTTACCGATGCCATCAAGATTCTCATTGGTTCCAACCTCATTCTCTTTGCCCTGAAAGTCCTGGTTGCCGGGCGGCTGGATTTGGTACCCTTATTCGGATTGGCTCCGGATACCGTCTGGCCTCTGATCTGGCAACCCTTTACCTACATGTTTATGCACGGAAATATTTGGCACGTGGGTATCAATATGCTGGTGCTCTGGATGTTCGGTTCGGAACTGGAGATGCTTTGGGGAAAAACGGAATTCCTGCGCTATTATTTCATCACCGGAATTGGATCGGGACTGGTCTGGCTGCTGTTTAATCTGGGCAATCCGCATACCGTACTGATCGGCGCCAGCGGGGCCGTGTACGGTATTCTTCTGGCGTACGGGTTGTTATTTCCCAACCGGACGGTCTACATCTATTTTGTGATTCCGGTAAAGGTAAAATGGCTGGTGCTGTTTCTGGGGGCTGCGGCGTTTTTCTCCTCGTTTAATACCCTGTCAAACATCAGCAATCTGACCCACCTGTCAGGAATGGTCATTGGGTTTTTCTATCTGAAAAAAGATTTACGCTGGACCCGGTTTTCCTTCCACCTGCGAAAGCGGGCCGTGGAAATCAAATCACATCTGGAAGAACGGAAACACAAACGAACCCGGGAAACACAGCGTGAGATCGATCGCATTCTGGACCGAATCAATGAAGTGGGTATCGATAAGCTGACCCCGGACGAATTACAGACCCTTGAACAGGCCAGCCGCAAAATGTCTCGCCGTCAGAAAAAAGACTGATTTATCGCAATAAAATAAGTTTAGGGTGGTCCGGTTTTAAGACACCATTTTCCTGAATGGTCAGAAAATAAACACCACTGGAAACCGGTCGGGTATTGGAATCTCTTCCGTCCCAGACAAGGGTATAATCACCGGGGGTATAAAACGCGTCGGTTATTACACTTACTTCCCGACCGAGGAGATCCAAAATCGTAATCCGCACCTGCTCCGCCGTTCCCACTTCCAGCGGTATATATGTCGCTGGATTAAACGGATTCGGTCGGGGTGATTGAAGCACGATCTTTGGTTTCCGTGCTTTTACATTTACAAAAGCGACGGTTCGGATTTGACCAAAAATATCCACATCTTTTAACCGATATTGATAGACCCTTCCCGTTTCCACCGTGCGATCCCGATATTGATACAACTTTCTTTGAGATGTGGAGCCCTGTCCACGCAGACCGGGATCGGTCCGGTAATCGGCAATTGGCCTCCAGACAACGTCGTCATCGGGGGTTTTACGCTCCAGGATAAAGCCCAGGTTGTTTACTTCACATTCCGTCACCCATTTTAGCAGGATACATCCGGCGTCGGAATATCCATTCAGGGAGGCCAGATCCACCGGAAGGGAAGAATCGTTTTGCCCCGGATTGGCGGCTCCTGGAGTTCGGTTGGTAAGCTGTGTTCCTCCGTTTTCAGCGTCGGTGACCCAGTCAGCGGCAGCATCATTGTTAAAATTGGACCCATTGGAAAAATAGGAATCTTCATCCTCGGTCCCAGTAATTGCGCTATCCCAAGTCAATCCGTCTGGCACATCCCGCTCC
>JAADFQ010000033.1 GCA_013152835.1 FCB group bacterium | reverse complement strand
ACTCAGCAAGGTGATGGAAAGGAAGCGGTTAGTCATTTCTCATTTAGTAGTTAGCAATGGGCATTGGCTGGAAACAGGATTCAGGCAACAGGAAACATTCCGGGAAAAGTTCCTATAATCTTCAATTTTAAATATTCAATCTTCATTATTAAATCCTCTTTGAATGTCCAATATCGAATAACCAATAATCAATATCCAATTTGTGTCGTTCGTGCCATTCGCGGTTCCTCTTCGTTCCAAGACAGAGCCATGGAACGGGGGAAAAGACAGGCCATCTTCATTATTAAATATTCATTTTTAAATTTTAATTCCATCGCCTTTTCCCCGGCTTCCTTTATTACTTAAGCAAGGTAAAGATTCCCGATTTCGTCTGGTTACCCTGCCGGATGGTGGCAATATACACACCCGACGGTGCGGGCGTTTGATCAAGGAATCGCCGGTTCCAGACATATTGTCTCACATTCGGCAGTAGTTTTTCCGACACGATAGTTCTTCCCCGGATTGTGTACAGGCTCAGGGTAACCGTAGCGCTGGAATCACATTGGAATTCGAAGGTAACAAACGGTGTTGTGGAGGCCGGATTGGGATAAATGGCAGTAAAACCGAAGTGTATACTTGTTTCAGAGGAGTCACCGGGAGGAATCACCGGGCTCCGGCCCAGGAAATCCAGGATCGACTGCAGCGCGGCCGTGCGCGCCGCTTCGGGATAAACGGCTTCGAAGCCCACGGCGAGATAGACCAACCCCCCTTCCGCAGCGGACGAGCCGAAAGTCCCCCGGTAGGCGATTCCGGCCGCGCCGTTGGTATTTTCGTCTACCCCGGAATACGTGGCGCACAATTCGGCCCCGCCTACGGGTAGAATACCGTCGGGCCAGTCCACATCATAGGTTCCGTGGGATCCGTCGTCAAAAGCGATGGAGGATAGTTCCGCCAGGATGCCGGTTCCGGCCATGGCGTAAACGCCCTGGTGTCCTCCGGCGGCATCGGAGATATACTGGGCCTTCAAATAGTCGGTGTAAAAAGCCTGATCGGTGGTCGTGCCCTGAGCCACCAGATCATAGCCGATTTCGGAGCCGGAAATCAACAAGCGTCCACCGGCTTCCAGGTAGGTTTTGACTCGTTCCTGTTCGCCACTCGTCAGCGTGGATGATCCGGACCCTTCTTCTCCCAGAATCCAGTCCACCATTCCGTAATTTTGCAGGTTAACCGCACCTGATTCCACCGCTTCGTTGGTGGCACAGTCAAACGTCAACCCGTTTGCCGCCAGGGCCTGGCCGTGACGAATAGCCGTATCATGATTATTCGTCGTGCCCGATTCCCGATCGAAGCCCTGAACAATCAGGGCGTCGGCCCGGATGGTATCAGGATAGAATGCCAGGAGATCAACGGACCGGGCCGTCCCGACGGAATTCACCGCCTCAATCCGGAGCCAGGATGGCTCATCGGCAGGGAGCCCGGAGATCGTGAAGGGATTCCCAGTGAACGGTCCCAACGTTTCCACCAAGGCACCGTCGGCGGAATAGCGCAGGATGTGAAATGATTCGGCGTTGACACCGCCGGAAAACGAGCATTGCACTATGCCGTTGAGTTGTGTGACGGCCTCTGACTGGGGCGCCGTGGGCGGGGCGGCGCCACCGAAGGATGATGCCAGCAAATCCCATAATTCCTGATGACCGTGATCATATCCCAGGGCCCAGATACCCACTCCCTGGAGATTGCGGACCAGGGCCAGATTGTATTTCAATTCCAGCGATTGAGCATCGTCGTACCACCCCTGATGCCAGCCGCCGGAATTGTAGGCATACCAGGGCGTTTGGCTGCTTCCGTCCCAGTTTCGACCATAGGTTTGTGCCAGAGCAATGGCCGTGTTATACAGTTTCGATGATCCCGATCCGGTGGTGGCCGCTCCGGCGGAGGAACTGACCGCCGGCCATTCAATTCCATAGTAGGGAACTCCCAGGATAATTTTGTTGGCCTGGTTCCCTGTTTTACTGAGATAATCATTCACCGTCCAGGTGATATTATAGGTTCCGCCGGTAAGGGGCGCTACGGCTCCGGTATTGGAACTGCCGCCCCAGTGATAGTCGTAGCCCATAATGAACAAACCGTCGGCGGCGGTAGCGAGGGCGGCGTAATCCCAGGCGTTGCTCCAGTCCACCGCCGGCATGGCGATGGACACTTCCGAACCGGGAATGGCGGAATGAAAGGTGGCGGCCAGGTCGGTGATGAACTGCACCATGTTCTGCTTCTGGGAAGCGGGCATTCCCTCAAAATCAATGTTGACTCCATCCCCGTTTCCGGCCTGAACCTGGGCCAGGAGGTTCGTAATCAGGGTTTGCCGTTTGGAGGCCGAGGAGAGCAGGGTAGTTATGGAGGAAGAACTGAATAAAGTGGCGGCCAGCACCACTTTCACACCATTGGAATGAGCCGCGTTGATCAGGCCGGTCACCGGCCAGCCGTGAAGATTGGTTAATTGACCGCTGGAGGAAACTTCCGCGCTGAAGTAGGCGACAGTGGTGAGTAAATCATAATTATAATCCTGCCAGTTGGTTCCTTCCCAGTAGGGATGATAGCCGAAAACCGTCCGGCTGGGGGAAAAAGCCCTTGGCTGTAAGTCGATGATGGTTGTGGTGTCCGGGCGATGAAGCGGTTCCCGGTAATTCAGGCGATAGAATTCCGATTGTCGCTGATGGATGCCGGGATGGGATTGCGCGCCGAGCCCGGTCAGAAGCAGGAGAAATGTGAAACTAAAGTTTCGTGGTCTGAAAAATGTCATCGATGGTTTCCCGCCGCCGGATAAGTTGTGGTTGTTCACCAACCAATAATACCTCCGCCGGGCGGGGCCGTGTGTTGAATTGATGCGCCATGGAATAGCCGTACGCACCCACATCCATGACGGCCAGTAAATCACCGCCTTCGACTTTCGGAAACGGCCGCCCCGTTGCCAGCCGATCCGTGTTCTCACAGATCCGACCCGTGATGTCCACTACGCCTTCCGATTCCGCCTCCGGATCTCCGACTTTATAGATCCGGTGATAGGCGTTATACAGGGCCGGTCGCATCAGGGTTTCCATCCCGGCGTCGGTCCCGATAAAATTGCGATAACCGGATTTTAAACCGGTAACCCGCGCCAGCAGAATTCCCGTATCGCCGACAATGGATTTGCCCGGTTCAATCCAAAGCGCCGGACGGGGGATTCGGGAGTGTTTGAATTGTTTATTCATCAGTCGGCCCAACCGCTGAAATAAGTCATCGAAGTCCAGCGGTGCCTGGTCATCCCGATATGGAATACCGAATCCACCGCCAAGGGAAATATAGGCAAATGGTGTTTTCAGTTCGGTATAAAGCGCGTCAACCTGGTCGAGAATCACCTGGAGAAGGGACACAAAATAATCCGGGTCCAGATTCCCGGAACCGGTCATGCATTGCAGTCCGAACCGTTGAATACCCAGCGCTTTTGCCCGGCGATAGGCTTCGGTAATATCGTGAATCGGAACGCCGAATTTCGCTTTTTCACCGGCGGTGACAATCTGGGCAAAGGTTCCCCGTCCGAAACCGGGATTCAGTCGAAATGAAAGTTCATCCGGGAGTCCGAACGGTTCCAGTCGGTTCAGGGAAGTGATGTCGTCAAGATTGATATGCGCCCCGGCATTCCGGGCAGCTTGTAAATCTTCCGGAGCCTCATAGTTTCCCGTAAAAATACATTCCTCTCCCCGGATCCCTGCCCGCCGGGCCGCTTCCAGTTCGCCGGGACTGGAGCAGTCGCCGCCGAGCGTGGGCAAATGATAGCGCATCCGTGACAGGAGATTGGGATTACTGTTGGCCTTGATAGCGTAGCAAATGTGGTAATCGGGGATCGCAACGCTTAACGCCCTGTCGAGGGTTTCCAAATTACGCCGGAGCCGGTCGTCGGAATACAGGTAGAGCGGTGTGCCGAAGGTGTCGGCCACTTCCTCCAAAAGGGCGGCGTTGCGTACCAGATCAAGCAGGGGATGGGGAGCCATAGGTCATTCCAGTTGTGTAGATCAATAACTGCATTTTCGTCAGGAAATCTATTGCCGTTTACTCACCGAATCAAATTATTCAAATAGCGGATAACAAGACGATAGAAATCGGTGACGGTATCCAACATTAACAAAACGCCCCGACGGACTTCGGCCGCCCGGCGGTTGGCGTCGTTGGTTTCCGTTTGACGGCAGAGCCATGGAAGAAAGGAAATGAGTAATACGTAATTATTTAATCCGCCTTCGCGTATGACCATTATGCAGTCATTCTCTGGCGGATGTTCTCTGCCAGGGATTCAATTTTCATCCCCCTAAATAGGACTTGTAGCTCCTGTTATCCAAGGTTAATTTGTAACCGTGCTCTGGACAAGTTAAGGAGGGGAAAATTTGAGTACCTGTGATTGCTATAAAACGAAAGCTGAGATTGATCCCAAAGTTCGTCCTTTTTATCGTCAACTACCTGAACAGCACGTTTTAAAAACTTTCGTGGAAGAACACGCCCAGATATTGGGGTTTTTACATGATTTAAAGGATCTGGTTCACCAGATCGAATCCATGTCCGACCTGGAAACGGAACCGCAGTTTATTCATCGGGTGGAATTCATTTCCCGGCATTTACTGGAAACGGAACGACATCATATCCGTGAAGAAATTTCGGTATTGACGCGGCTGGCGGAGGCACATGAATCCTACATGACAACCCGTATTCGCAAGGAGCATGATATCCTGGGTGTTAAAAAGCGTCAGTTCAGTAATTTGATCCTGAATATTTATACCACGGCATTTGATGAGTTTAAAACGGAGTTCGTTCGTTCAGCGTCCGATGTGGTTGAGCAACTGAGCGACCATATTCATTATGAAGATTCGGTTCTATATCCCCTGGCACTGGAAACCCTGACCGGAGAAGACTGGATTAACGCCCTGAGCGAATGCGACCGGATCGGGTATTGTTGCTTTACGCCCGGTGAGGCGCATCATCTGCGGGAAATCAATACACTGGCTCACTGATTCAATACCCTAATACTCCGGAAGATATTATGTGTATGAAGTTCAGGAGTAATAAGGAAAAAGTAATTATTTAAGGTTTAATACCATTCATTCCCGGTAACCTTCCGGAAGGGTGGAGATTCATGAATGGGTCATGGTAAGTTCACGCCTTAAAAAAAGGCAGGTCTCATGGCATTTGATTTTTCCGCCATTTTTCTCATCGGTTTCCTCAGCAGTTTCAGTCATTGTTACGGTATGTGTGGCGGATTTGTACTCGCCTATTCCGTTAAATCTGAATCCTCTCCTGATTCTCCGATCTGGCGCAAAATAACACCTCATCTCCTGTATAACGGCGGTCGCATCCTGACCTACACCTTGCTCGGAGCTTGGTTCGGTCTGCTGGGCGGATCGGTGGAATATATGTTAAAGGATTACCAGGCTCTGGTCTTCATTTTTGCGGGAATTGTCATGGTCGTTGTCGGGATAGATTTTTCGGGACTATTTCCCGTTTCCGCATTGAATAATATTCCGGGACTGAGGCGCTATATTGCTTTTGTATCTTCCATCGTACGGACCATTAATTATCGGAATATATTTTTATACGGATTCGTCCTGGGCTTTATTCCCTGCGGACTGGTTTATGTTGCCGGTGCAAAAGCCGCCGCAACCGGAGACCCGCTTATGGGAATGGTAACTATGGCTATTTTTGGCTTGGGAACCTTTCCCGCTTTATTGCTTCTGGGCTTATCATCGCACCTGATCGGTGATCGCTTTCGTCGCCGGGTGTTTAGAATTACCGCGGTTCTGGTCATTGTTTTCGGGGTGTGGACCATATGGAAAGGCGCCATGAAACTCACCGGAAACATGGAACATAAACCCGTCCATCGGAATGTCCAAAACCGACTCTGATCGTCCAATCTCCTGCTATCACTGCGGACTTCCGGTCACCTCCGATCACTACCATCTGGAGGACAAACGGTTTTGCTGCGCGGGTTGTAAAACGGCCTTTGAAATCCTGAACGCGAATGATTTATGCACATATTATGAACTTGGTGATGCACCGGGAATAACACCGCCCGCCGGGGGAACGGCAATGAAATTTGCAGTGTTGGATCAGCCGGAGGTCGTGAATGATCTCCTGGATTTTCAGGATGGCCGTCATGCGCGAATTACGTTCAATATTCCTGATATACACTGTGCATCCTGTGTCTGGCTTTTGGAAAATTTATACCGACTGCTTCCCGGGATTGAACACTCCACTGTGGAATTCCTGAAGAAATCCGTAACCATCACCTATCGTCCGGATAAAGTAAATCTGAGAACAATCGCGGAACTGCTCACTTCGTTGGGATATGAACCCCGACTGGACAAGGAAACCGTCCAACAGGATGCGGATCGCCAGGCGCGACGGCAACTTCTGGCCCGGATTGGCGTGGCCGGATTTGCCTTCGGAAATATCATGCTGTTCAGTCTTCCGGAATACCTGGACCTGAAATCCGCATTACCCGACTCTTTCAAATTAGCGTTCAGTATTTTGAATTTTCTGCTCTCCCTTCCGGTTTTGTTTTATAGTGGCTGGGATTATTTTCGGTCGGCGCTGGGCAGTCTTCGGCACCGTACCGTAAACATGGATGTGCCCATAGCGCTCGGTATTCTCACGTTGTATATCCGGAGTGTGGTGGAATTAATCGCCCGATCGGGACCGGGGTGGATGGATTCCTTTGCCGGCCTGGTATTTTTATTGTTGCTGGGAAAACTGTTTCAGGAAAAGACCTATCAGGCCCTGTCATTTGACCGGGATTATCGCAGTTATTTCCCTCTGGCGGTTACCCGGCGATCTTCCCGGGGTGATGAAACCATCCCCTTGAAAGATATCCGTAAAGGCGACCGCATTGTGGTGCGGAATAACGAAATCATTCCTGCCGATGCTGTCCTGATCAAAGGACAGGCGGAGATTGATTATGCCTTTGTAACCGGGGAAGCATATCCGGTGAGGTTGACCAGCGGCGACCGGGTTTTTGCCGGAGGACGACAAACCGGTGGTGCCATTGAACTGGATATCGTCAGGAATGTTAATCAAAGTTATCTCACCCAACTCTGGAACCAGGATGTGTTTCAAAAGGATTCCAAACCGGGGATTACAACGTTGTCCAACACCATCAGCCGTTATTTTACCCTGGTGGTATTGTCCATTGCCGGCGGAGCGGCAATTTACTGGAGTTTCACATCCATTGTTCTTTCCATTAATGCATTTACAGCCGTATTGATTGTGGCCTGTCCCTGCGCCCTGGCCCTGTCAACGCCGTTCACTCTGGGGAATGCGCTCCGCATTATGGGGCGTAACGGTCTGTATTTAAAAAACACGGAGGTTATTGAATCTCTGGCGAGTGTGGATACCGGTGTGTTCGATAAAACCGGCACGCTGACCGATCCTGCAAAATCAGAATTGATCTTTCAGGCCGTGGATGCCGAGAAAATCGGAAGTCCGCCGGATAAAATATTCCTGATGATCCGGGCCTTGGCACGTCAATCCACTCATCCATTAAGTCGGAAAATATATGCATCAAAGATGGAAGGTAGCCTACCGGACGTCGAAAACTTTTACGAAACACCCGGTCAGGGGATTTCAGGACGTGTCCATAACCACATGGTGCGGATGGGTTCCCGGGAATTTGTCTCCGGAGAAGGAACCGGAACGGCGCTTGTTTCGGAAGTATGGGTATCGATTGATGGCCAAGTGATCGGGGTGTATCGAATTCGAAACCGGTTGCGGCCGGATCTTGAATCGGTGTTGAAATCATTGGGAGAAAGTCTGGACTTATGGATGGTATCCGGGGATACGGAGAACGATCGAAATACATTTCAGAACTTATTCCCCGATTCCCACCGGTTGATGTTCCGACAGTCCCCGGAAGACAAGCTGAATTTTATCCAAAAATTACAGTCTCGCGGGCGGCGAGTTCTGATGATGGGCGATGGATTAAACGATGCCGGTGCTCTGAAACAGAGTGAGGTGGGAATTTCCATTTCCGAGGATATTAATACGTTTTCTCCGGCCTGCGATGCGATTCTGGACGCGCAATCCT
>JAADFQ010000032.1 GCA_013152835.1 FCB group bacterium | reverse complement strand
AACCCCGGTCCATATAAAGGCCCTGGACGCGATCAAAAAGAGCCAGATTAAAGGTTTCTTCGTTAAAAATATCTCCCTTTGCCAGTTTTAACTGTTTGGCCAAATCCTCATCGGTAAACAGGGTATTTCCTTCCCAACTGAAATTCCGGTATTTGTATTGAGGACCCTCTTCCAGATGAATGACAATATTCATGTGCCGCCGGTCTTCCGTATAGCCGATTGAATCACTGGTCACGGTGATATCGCGATAACCGTGATTCCTATAAAATGTGCGAAGATTGTTTAAATCTTCTTCATACTTGTCGCGATCATAGGGCGAACGCCAGAATAAATACCACCGCTGCTGCTTGGTTTCCTTCAATGCCCGGCGCAAACGAAAATCAGAAAAGGCTGAATTCCCGTCAAAAATAATATTCCGAACCCGTACTTTTTTCCCTTCCGTAATGTGGAAGATAAGATCCCTGGTGTTGGCCTGAATTTTGGGATCCCGAATCGTAGTATTTTTGGTTTCCACCAACTCCGGTTCGATTTTCACCAATAAATATCCGTCTTCGGCATAAAGATCCTTTATATCCTCAACCGCGTCATGAATGGTGTTGGGCTTGATGCGCTGTCCGACTTTCAGGTCCAGTTCCTCTTCAAATTTTGAGTCCTTTAGTTTTTTATTCCCGTCATAGGTAATGGCGCCCAAAACCGGGTTTTCTTCAACCTGGATCGTGATATCCAATCCGTCCGGATCCTCTGCATTGAGAACGATCTGAATGTCTCTGAAAATACCCAGCTGCCAGAGACGTTTTACCGCCCGGGTGAATTCACCGGCGGAGACCGTGGACCCGGGACGTAAACCGGCCGTGTAGGTAATCATGGACTCCGAGGTCATTGAATTTCCGGATACGGAAACGGATTTCAGTTTGATTTCCTGATTATCCTGAGCCCACAGGACACAAAAAAACAGTCCAAGGACTGTGAAGATTTTTCGATTCCGATACATTATATTTCCGACTTTATTTGCTCACTCAGCATACCGTACCGCCGTTCGCGGTTCTGGTATTCATAAATGGCTTCCAGTAATTGTTGTTCCCGAAAATCCGGCCAATATGTTTCCGTCACCATGAATTCCGTATACGCACATTGCCAGAGTAAAAAATTAGACAGCCGGTATTCCCCACCGGTACGGATTAACAGATCAGGATCGGGCATATCCGAAGTGTCCAGATAGGAGGACAGTAACGCTTCATCAATTTTTTCCGGCGTCTGCTTCCCGGCCTGAATATCCTGAACCAGTTTTTGAACCGCCATAACCAGTTCCCGACGGCTTCCGTAATTCAGCGCCAGATTGAGGTTCAGTCCGGTATTCCCGCTGGTTTTTTCGACCCCATTCCGTAATCCCTTTTGCGTGCTTTCCGGCAGAGCATGTAAATCACCAATGGTAGTTAGGCGCACGTTATTTTTATCCAACTCCCTGACTTCCGCTTTGATCGTACTCAACAGCAGACGCATCAGTGCCGTGACTTCGGCCTTGGGTCGGCGCCAGTTTTCTGTGGAAAACGTATATAAGGACAAATGTTTCACTCCCAGTTCACCGCAGACCCGGGTGATTTCCCGTACGGAGCTGATCCCTTCCCGGTGCCCGGCTATCCGGGGAAGTTTATGTTGTTTCGCCCACCGTCCATTGCCATCCATAATGATCGCGATATGAACCGGCATCTGAACGCCCTGTGTAATTTTAGACTTTAGATTATCTGGTTTCATGGAAGTTGATTTCATTCGGAATGAAAATCGCCGGCGAAATTACTGCCCACCCCGTCGGCAGTCAACCGACTTCCGAATACGCTTAAAGTACATATCCGTAATTCAGCAGAAAATATCCCCCGGTAACCAGGCTGAAAGAAAAAATCAGGATGAATACGAATTCACTCCAGCGACGGACCCCTCCATAGATTGATTTTCCCCAAAAAACCAGGATTCCCATTACAGGCAGAGGCAGAAACCAGGCGGAAAGAGCATAGACCAGGGAAGCACGTAGCTCATTTTCCAGAAGGAATCGATACAAGGGTAACCGGATTCCGTAATCATCCTCCGTCCCGGCAACTAAAATAAAGCCCAGGTCCCATACCAGTCGAATAGCAAGAATGAAAAGCAAAGCCTTATAACGGCGATGAAATAAAATCAGTATTTCCGGGTCGTTCCGATAATCAGATCCGGACAACAGCATATGAAGGCAGAGAATCACACCACTGGAAAGAACCAGAATATTTAGGACTAATATCCACTGGGGATAGACCGGAATCTGTAAGGAACTGAGCCGATGGAGAACTACCAGGCCAAAGAGACTCGGAATCCATAAAATTCGAGGTGCATACTGTACCCATAAACTATACAATACAACCGCCAGGACTGACACCGTCCAAACCAGCGCTGCCAGGCGAATCTGCAACGGGTCCACTTTGGTCCAGAGGACGGCGGTAGCCGTTCCCGATAAAATAAAATACATTCCCAGCAAATCCCGGGTAAATTTGGGAGTACGAACCGGAGAGGCGTCCAGGTTCATCCAAAAAGGAAAAGCGATGCTGGCCCCGATTAGGAGAACCAAACCGTAGGGCATCCAAAAATCCATAACCGTGCTTATGATAGGGAAGCTTCCAGTTTATCGGCGATCACATTGTATATTTTGGTAATAGAACTCTCCGGGTCGCGAAGCACCAGCGGTTCGCCGGCATCCGTGGCAACCATAATTTCCGGAGCCAGGGGCAAAACGCCTAATAAAGGCACACCAAGCCGTTCACTTTCCCGGGTACCGCCGCCGCGTTTAAACAGGTCAACGGTAAATGACAAACTTCCGTCCTCATCCAACCGGACATCCGAACTTCCCTCAATCGTCAACTCCAGATCGGAAACGGGGCTACCGTCACTTTTTTTGAGCTGACCGCGAACATAATATCCGGACATATTTTCCACGACGCCAAGAACCGGCGTATTCACCTTCCGAAACATGTCGGCGCCTTTTTTCACATCGGCTAAGGCAATATCCTGTGGAGTCGTGACAATAATGGCGCCGGTCAGGGGCACTTTTTGACTCAGTGTCAATTGAACATCCCCGGTTCCCGGAGGAAGATCAAGAATTAAATAATCCAGATCACCCCATTCCACATCACGGAAAAACTGTTCCGTCATCCGCGCCACCAGAGGGCCACGCCAGACAACCGGAGTTTCGTTTCCGCTCAGGAAACCAAAACTCATTACTTTCATCCCATACCGTTCCATTGGAATTATCTTTTGGGAAGAAGTGACCTCCGGTTGTCCGATAAAACCTAATATAATTGGTAGCGAAGGGCCATAAATATCCAGATCAAGTAAACCTACTGCATGACCACGGGTTTTCAATGTGGCTGCCAGGTTGGCTGCCAGGGTGGATTTACCAACCCCTCCTTTACCGCTGGCTACCGCAATAATATGTTTTACGTTTCCATTAATTTCTTTCGGAGCTTCCGTGACAACTGCCGCCTGTGTCGGCGGTTGATCGGAAACCAATACTTGAATATCCTGAAACGCCTGTGTTTTTTCCAGGGCATTTTTTACCGACTGAACTACGGTCTTGCGTTTTTCCTCCTGCGGAGTGGAAATCTTCAGCCAGATGCGAACCCGATCTTCGGCGACCTCCAATTGGTCCACCATCCCAAAGGATACGATGTCCCGGGAAAATCCCGGATAAGAAATTGTTTTTAATAATGTGATAACGTCTTCTTTGTTCATGATGTCTCTTTAGTTGAGAATGAATAAAAAGCGGCTATGGTAAAATAGCCGCTTTTCAGGAAAGTTCCGGTTCGTTGATTAACCGTTATAGGATCTTCCGTAGTGGTCGTAATTCATTTTAATGAATTGTTTCCAATCATCGGGTACTTCACTTTCTTCAAAGATGGCTTCTACCGGACATTCCGGTTCGCAGGCGCCGCAGTCAATACATTCTTCCGGATCAATATAAAGCATTTTACCGTCCAGCTTGTTCTCGTCATATCCCGCTTCATCCCATTCATCTTTGGTGGGATGAATGCAATCCACGGGGCAGACTTCCACGCAGGCTGTGTCACAGATCCCAACGCAAGGTTCAGCAATGATGTAGGCCATGATTCACTCCTTTTTTTGCCAAACCAAATTAAGCCAAAATGAAGGGATGGAAAGATAATTTATGCGTTGAGCTTTTCGTAACGACCGAGAAGTACCTCTTCCGATTCTTCGACTCCGACTTCAATACAGTCCACCGGACAAACGGCAACACATTGGGATTCGTCATAGTGACCTTTGCATTCCGTGCATTTATCGGCAACAATGTAATAAAATTCTTCCGAAAGGGGCTCGTGGGTTTCATCATTCAATTCCCATTCAACACCGCCTTCATAAATAGCCGTATTGGGGCATTCGGGCTCACACGCGCCGCAATTGATACATTCATCTGTGATAACCAGTGACATGGTTTCCTCCTTAAAATGGTTAATACACCTCATGTCAGGATGACATTTTTTTGTCAATCGGGGGATTACCCCAACATCAAGGCCCGAAAAATTACTCTGGATTTTCTCAAAGGGAAAAACCCTTTTATACCCTAATTTTTCAGTCAATTAGTCGGAGAACTATTGGCTTCAGCATCCAAAAAGAATATTGCTTTTCTCTGGGCCGCCCAGGGAATCACGGCGGCGGGCGACGCCATGTATCAAATCGCCCTGGTCTGGTTGATCCTGGATGTCACCGGGAGTTCCCTCATAACCGGTCTGGTGGCAATGAGCGCCTATCTGCCGGCGCTCCTGTTCGGATTATGGGCTGGCGTTTTTTCCGATCGTTATCCGCGCATGACGATTATGGTGCTTTCCCAGGTATCTCAGGCCTTGACCGTGGCCGTTATACCGGTACTGATTTGGAACGGCTGGTCTCACTCTCTGTTGATCGGTTGCCTGGCATTTTTACGCGCCAGTTTTGGGACCTTATTCCCCCCGGCGCTGAACGCCTTTGTTCCCGAAATTGTCTCTGGCGACCGACTGGTTAAAACAAATTCCATTTTATCCACTTCTTCCCAGTTGGCTTATCTTATCGGCCCGGCCCTGGCCGGTTCGCTGTTGAAATTCATTTCTATATCCTGGCTGTTTGTTCTCGATGGTGTTTCCTTCCTGGCCGCTCTGGGAATTTTGCTGTTCATCCGGGCTCCAAAATATCCTCGCCGGATACCATCCAAAGAATCCCGCTCTTTTCGGGATATACTGCAAGGTTTCGCCTATTTAAAGTCACATTCGACCGTTGGTTATATGTTATTCCTCACCGTAATCAATAATGTTTTCATCATGGGTCCCGCCATCGTAGGTACGCCAATTCTGGTAAAACAGGCGCTGCACGGAACAGCCACCGACTATGCGTACGTGGAGGCACTGATGGCCCTGGGCATGTTAATCGGTTCCGGACTCGTGTATCAGTTTCTGCATTTTGTCCGGAGTGGTCGGTTACTCTTAATCGGAATGATCCTTGACGGTCTGACCTATGCTTTGTTTTTCCTGGCACAAAGTGTAACCTTTGTTATGGTTATGATTGTTATTCATGGAATTGGAATTCCGCTGATTGTTATCTCACGCACGGCTATCATTCAGAAGCATGTGGAGAACGCCTATCATGGTCGTCTTTTTTCCATGGTTCATTTATCGGTCGTGGGCGTGACGGCATTGTCATCAGCTCTGACCGGCATTTTTGCCGGATTCATCGAGATACGCCTTATTTATCTGGGAATTGGTCTGGGCGCGGCAGCCTGTGGTTTTATCGGTGCCTTTATTCCGGGCTTACAGGATTTGGACTAGTATGGCAACCGCACATTACCTCGTCCTGGATTTAGGAACCTCATCCTCCAAAGCGTTTATATTCACTGAAGATCGGACCCTGCTTTTTTCACACCGTGTAAAACATGCCCTGTATCGTCCGGCTCCACATCACGTGGAAGCGGATGCGACGGCAATTCTGACAGCCGTCAGGGAATTAATCCACCAGGCCACCGATTGGGCTCGGGTCCATCGGATCACGCTTGCATCGGCCGGGATGGCCTGCCAGCGTTCCACCTTTTTATTCTGGGATAAATCCGACGGCCATCCTTTAGGCCCCGCCCTGAGTTGGCAGGACAGCCGGGCCGCGGATGTAGTTCAGGAATTAAGTGACTATTCTGCCCAGATTCAGCGGAAAACCGGTATTCCCCTTTCCGCTCATTTCGGCGGACCAAAATACCGGCATCTGTTGGATCATAATAAAGAACTACGCGTAGCTGTCGATCACGACTCGGCCTGGTTCGGACCCTTGTCCGCTTTTATTGTGAGCCAGTTATCGGAAGTTAATGCCGTGGACGAATCGATAGCCGGACGAAGTTTATTCTATGATCTGGACGAGCGGACCTGGGGGGTGGATTTACTCCGGTGGTTTGGAGTTCAACCTTCCGCATTACCGCCGGTAATGCCCGTCCTTGCCGAATGGGGAAGGCTTACCGGTGTTTCCGGCTCCATACCGCTGCGCTGCGTCATTGGAGACCAACAGGCGGCCCTGATCGGGCAGGGCGGGGGCCGTCCCGGAACGTTGGCCATGAACTTCGGAACCTCAGGCTCGGTTCAATTCAATACCGGTTCCGACCCACGGCATATTCCCGGATTGTTGAGTAATGTATTGGTTTCTGATTCCCATGAGGCTGTGTATTTAATCGAAGGTACCATCAACGCCTGTAATTCCCTGTTTTACTGGCTGGAGGATTTTCTTCACATTCCCCACAGGGAAATGGTGTGGGACCAACGGACGGCAACATCAAGCACTGCAGGCGCTTTTGTCCCCGGATTTGTGGGTTTGGCGGCACCTTATTGGAAAGATCAAATTGAAACGGTGTTTTATCGCCTTTCGGAAACGCAGCCTGATGAAATTATTCGGGCGGCCATGGAATCCATCGGATTTCTGGTTCACGATATATTGATCACGATGGACGAATCACTCGCGCCGGAACCCATCTCCGTCAGTGGTGGCGGGTCGCGTCCCCCCTTGCTTCAATTCCTGGCCGATCTCCTCAACCACCCCGTGGGACATTCCACCATGCGGGATCGCACGGCTTTGGGCGTGTTGCGTTTGCTTCATCACTCCGATCTCCACGACGAAGACACCGGATCATTGGATTTCGACCCGGTTTATTTCCCTACAAAGGATGCGGATTGGCGGCAGGAAAAACGGGCAACCTGGGCAACGGCACTAAAACAAGCGGGAATCAAAGTCGTCAAGGGGAGAAAGTTTTGATCCATCTGTTGTAAACCCAATACTTGGAGAGTATCCCGAAGCCGGAAGCAATCGATATTTCCGGCTTATCACCCGATCGTGTTAAAACGGTTTAAACTCCACCAGAATCATGGCCAGGGCCATGAGAACCAAGGCGGTAATTTGAAGATTGGCCACGACCGGAGTGAAAGCGGTTTCCCCGGACAGTATTTTCTTTAATCGGGCACCGGATATCTGCGTCAGTCCCAACGCGATTATCCATAAGAGAATTTTCGTATGCACCCAGCCCTGTTGTAGCCAGGCCGGTAACAGAATCAGCATGCCAATTCCTGCCAACACTACAATAATTGCTGCCACACCCTGAACGTTTCGAATAAGCGTTAGTACGGTACGGTTTTGGTTCTCAGCCGCTTCACTGCGCATGAAAACCAGAATGGCTATTCCGGTTCCAAACCATCCGGCAATCGCCAGAATATGAATTACCTTTACTGCAGGATATAAAAATGTCATGCCTTCTCCTTGGTCAGATTGTTGCCCATAAATCCGGGTCATCCAGTGAGCGACCCAGCCAGGTTGGATGGTGGGATTCAATCACGTTCCACCATTCGTCGCGGCGGCATACTATCACCGATTGTGTTCCATTATCAACGGCAATTTTACAATCCTCCACTGTGTCACCGACAATGACGATTTGCTCAAACTGAAAGGTTTTGCCCAACATTTGCCGGGCCCGCGTTCTGGCCACTTGGGGCAAATCGTATCTCGTAAGACCATCTTCCCCAAAAACACCAAACGGGAAATGATGAAA
>JAADFQ010000031.1 GCA_013152835.1 FCB group bacterium | reverse complement strand
CAAATTAATTTCCGGTAGTCGGCATGATATAAACGGTTGATAGGTTCCTATGTTGACGTGCGGGTTACGAAATCCAAGAGTTGTTCAAAGTCCTGATCACTGAGGCGGTGATTCTCCATGATCAGGTTGATATATTTCGTTTGATCCGGATCAATATTCGGGCGGCTGTCAAAAGGTTCCTTGATGAATTGTCCCTGCAAAGAAAAGGGCCTGTCAAAACCGGTACGAAGGATGTAATGTTCGACAAAACACTGGCGGTGATATATACTGACCATTGCTGGGACTCTGAGGAGGCCGGCAAAATGAGTAAATCCCGAATCACCACCAATGAATGTCCTGGCGTGTCCGATGATGTAGATAATATCATATAAATTATCCGTAACGATCTTATTGATGGATTCATTGGGAATCAACGTCCGATCCTTTGTAATCACAATCAGGTTATCGCCGAATTTTTCCCATAACGAATCAATAATGGATACCACAAGTTCCCGGGACATATTTCTTTCGGTTGTGTATTCTGCATCCGTGAGGGGCGCAAAAACAACGTAGTTGCCCCAATCCAGGTTGGGGCCGGTAAAAAGCGAATCTTCCAGTGTCAACTTCGGAAGAACCGTGACTCCATACTTGCGGTAATAATAGGGCGCCGTTACCCAGATATTCCCGGGGTCATAAATATCCAATCCTTTATATTCTTCGGGTAAAAAAGTATCCACCGTGTTTTGAAATAAAACATGAGCTTTTAATGATTTATGTACTTTATCCACATATTCAAACTGGATGTTTTTTTGCTCATAGATTTTTTTGTATTGAGCACAGATCATTAACCCAGCCAGGTCACCGATTCGAATGGTCGAAGAAAATAGTTTTTCCCGATCGAAGTCATAGGCCATTTGAACGTGTTTGATAATTACCGTGTCAGGGGAATGGGGCATGGATCACGTCCCCTTCCCTGCAAGCGCTGTTAATTCGCTAATGACGCGCCGGATCACAGATTCCCAATCGTTGAGAGTGGACTGCCGGAATAGACGCATTGATGGATAATAATCGGTCTTCCCGGTGTTTAGTCCCCATCGGAAATCCGGATTGAAGGGCAACAAGGTCCAGACGGGGCGTCCCAGCGCTCCGGCCAGATGACACATGGATGTATCGACGGAAATTACCAGGTCGATTTTTTCCAACACGTGGGCAGTTTCGGCAAAATTCGAAATATACCCTGTCGGATCAGGCAGTTGTCTAAGTTCATCATTCATGACAATATTCCCGAACTGCAGATTGATGAATTGCACACTGTCCAATGCAAGCAAATCAATGAGTTTCTCGTCCGGAATAGAACGATTCCGGTCATTTTTATTATCAGGATTTCCGGCCCAGGTTAGACCGACTTTATAGGTTTTAATTGAGTCCAGTTTTTGAATGAAGTCCATTAAATCGTCATTAAGTTTCACTGCCGGAAATATATACGGACTGACGCAATGTCGATCTTCCAACGATCGTTCGAAGTATTTCGGCAGACTCATGATCGAACAATGGAGATCAATGTGAGGACGATCGGCGCCTCGTAACAGGATTCCCTCCAGTACCGGATGATTTTCAAACAGCGGAAACAGCACGGGACGGCATTCAAAAATAATCTTGGCTCCCAGTGCTTTCACGCGGTACAGGTACCGAAAATACTGGATCGTATCTCCCAGGCCCTGTTCCGTCCAAATAAGGATCGCTTTTCCTTCCAGGCTCTCCCCTTTCCATTCCGGGCAGTTCTGCCTGGGGTTTCGAATGGACGGTAATTGGCGGCGATATTCATATTCCGCCCAACCGGAGGATAAGTCGCCGAGAGTCAGTAAATTGACACCACGTTTAAGATGTGCCTGGGCAAAATCCGGTTCTATTTCCAGGGCGCGGTCCAAAATCGCATTGGAACGTTGATACTCCTCCCGCAGTGCAAAGATACTGGCATAAGTGTTCAACAAGCGGGGAAAATCCGGCTCGATCGCCAACCCCTTTTCCAAAACCAACCCGGCTTCATCCAATTGTCCCAATCTGAGGTGCGCGTCTCCCAGGATATTATATAAATCAGGGACTTGGGGTTCGTGCTGTATAGCCAATGTTGTCCACGTAATGCTGGCCTTGTAATTACCGATTTTTAAATAGGTCTGTCCCAATTTACCTTCAATCAAACCCTGATTCGGAATGAGTTTATTGGCAATAACCAGACTCTTTTCAGCCTTTTCATATTCTTTTTTTTCAATGAGTATATCGGCCATATCAAGATACGTAGGAACAAAATAAGGATGGAGCTTAAGCCCTTGATTCAGGGTTTTTAATGCTAAGTCGGATCGGGAAGCATTCTTAAATATTTGTCCGGCGAGCAACCAGAATTCCGCCGGGGTAGATTTCAGGGAAATGAGAGTTTCCATATACTTTTCCGCATCGTCAAATGCGTTTGAATCGATAAACTGACGTAAAGGGGTCAGAAGCGATTCAGGATCAGTCATATTGGAGTATTATTGTTGCTCTTCCGCAAGTATTTGAGTGCGAACACTCTGGTCGGCCCACTTGACAGCATTTACATAATAAACCGGCAGCAACGTTTCATCAATCACCAATATTTTGCATAATTCACTGACCCGTTCCCACTCGCCGTGTTCATAGGCAATGATGCATTGCAATACTTGACCCAAGGTTCCTTCCTCACCCAGAATGGCGTCTTTCACATCATCCATGATCGGAATTTTTTCCAATACTTCGGCTTTGGGACGATTAACAATGGCATCAATTAATGAAAAAAGCCCCATAAGGAAGAGATCATCTTTTCGTTTTGGCTGTCCTAACGGGTTAGCCAGGGATTCGGCAAAACGAGCCCGGACCACGGACTGAACGACCAGTTCTTCAGGAACATTTTTACTCATATTAGCAATGAAAACCAGCGAGGCCCATTTTCGTATTTCCATCACTCCTAACAGAGTTAACGCATGGAGGATGGAATTGACTTGAGCTCTTAGTCCGAAAAATGCTGAATTTATATAGCGGAGAAGCTTATAAGACAATGACAGGTCTTTCTTTATAATGATTTCAATATTTTTAAAGTTGGGTTCTGTTTTATTAATTTCATTCAGCAACCGTATATAATGATTCAGTTGAGGAGGAATACCCTGACCGGTCACAATATGCGGCCGACCGAAAAAATAGCCCTGAAACAGTGTATACCCCATTTCCACCGCGCGTTCGAATTCTTCCATGGTTTCCACTTTTTCTGCCAGAAAACGAATTTGGCGATGAGGAAATCGATGTACAATGGATCGCTGTTCTTCTTCCGGACTTAGCCGAAAATCAACCTTGATAATATCCGCCAGATCAATTAGGGGAATAAATTTATCCTGATATTCAAAGTCGTCCAGGACAATGGTGTAGCCATTTGTTTTCAGTTTTCGACATACTTCGATGACGTGCTCATCCGGTTCAACATTTTCCAGGATCTCCACAAATACATTCTCCTTGGGAAGCAGGCTGACATACTCCTCCAATAACAAATTATAGGTCATGTTAATAAAAGCCGGATTACCGCCGGTTAAGGAATCCACGCCGAGCATTAAAAAGCTATCTACAATAACGCGGGAGGTCGCCGCATCGGCATCGGATTCGGTATATGAGTTTTCTTTACTGCCCCGATAGAGCAGTTCATAGGCATAGATATTTTTTTTTCGATCAAAAATCGGCTGTCGGGCAACAAATGTTTGCATTTTATTCGAGGGTTCCGTGATTTTTTTCATTGAAACAATGCTTGAATTGAATTGCATTTTAATCAATAATTCCCATTGAGGACTACTTCATTTCCGAAGAATTCCGGAGAAAATAGTTACTCGTTACAATTGGAATGTCAATTTATATTAGCATTCAACCTTGAACACAAAATGGCGGAAACATGAAAGTCCTGATTGTTGATGATGTTCTGACCAATGTACTCCTGATAAAAGCATATTTGTCCTCATTGGGGAGTATCGACTCCGCTCAGGATGGGAAAACAGCCGTGGATTTGTTTCAGAAAGCACTCTCTGCCGAGGAACCTTATGATTTGGTCTGTCTTGACATCATGATGCCTGTTTTTGACGGACATTGGACCCTGAAAGCCATGCGTCGGATTGAACAGGAATATAAAGTGTCTGATGAAAAACGTTCAAAGATCATCATGGTGACTGCACTTGCCAATCCCAAAACAGTTGTACAGGCTCTGGAAAATGGGTGTGATAGCTATATTGCAAAACCGGTTCGAAAAAATGTTCTCTTCGAACGATTGGAACAATTGAATCTGATGGAGGGGGAACGTCCTCCGAAGTAATATCAAATTATTATGGGAATCTCATTATTCCTTCGTTAATTACTATTGCATCTATTCTCCCAATCCATTTCGCCACTTGGAATCCGTCCTTTGCCAATAATCCCCGAATAATTAGTTAAGGTTCCCCTTGAGAATACCACCTATATATTCGTAAGCGTGGATTCCATAACCGGAAATAATCCCGAAATCGATGGATGGATCATATTCACATCACCGACCGTCCGCAACATTTTTTGTACTTCTTTCCGCTGCCACAAGGGCAGGGCTGGTTTCTTCCTATGGTGGAGGGACTTCCTTGACGGGTAAATTGTTTCCTCGCTTTTATGATTTCTCCGGCCAGTCTTTGAAAATCCGAAATTGAATGTTGATAGAATTGTTTCCATCCGGCGCACAACCAACTTAATCCTTGCGGTCTGTTGTTTTGTCGATGTTTAAGACAGTCACCGGAGCAATATTGTAGATATTCACATCCGGAACACGCGGGATTCCAGGCTGTTTTTTGTTGACCGAAAACAGAGTATTTGGAGGATTGTAGGAGCGCCTCCCAGGAATCTTCCATTATATTGCCCAGTTTCAAATCGGATTCCACATAGAAGTCACAAGGGAACACGTCACCGTTATATTCGACCACGAAATATTGACAGCAATTACGGTCCATGCTGCATTCAGTATACACTCCATCAACTATTACCGCAAGAATTGAGTCGAATAACCGTACCGATACTTTGCGCGTATCAGTTCGACTCCATTCATCAAAGATATCGCAGAGAAACGTACCCCAATCGTCGGCGGTTATGGTAAAGGGCAATGGTTTATCGTTGCCATCAAATTCCACACACGGTATGTACTGGTGGAACACCAATCCCATATCTCGTAGGTACCGGTATAATTCCCGTCCGTTCTTCACATTTGCAGAATTGACCAGCGTTAAGATATTGAATTCTACTTTATTGCGATTAAGGCATTCAATTCCATCCAAGACATCCTTGTGAGAACCCCGGCCTTTGATTGTCAGACGGTTTTGATCATGAACATCCGCAGGACCATCCAGGCTAACTCCTACCAAAAAATTATATTGTGCCAGTATCTGAGCCAACTCATCATTGATCAGGGTCGCGTTGGTCTGGAGACTGTTGGAAACACTGACTCCTCTTTTTCCGTATTTCTGCTGGAGTTGGATTACTTTTTGGAAAAAGGTCGTTCCCATTAACGTCGGTTCACCACCCTGCCAGTTGAAAATATATTGTGGCTGGCGGGTTGACATATAACCGGAAATCATTTGTTCCAGAACTTTATCGGACATGCGATGGCGTTTCGATTCCGGGTAGAGAGTGTTGCGGTCCAAATAAAAACAATATTTGCAGTGCAGATTGCAATCCGCCGAGGTGGGCTTGATTAAAAGCGAAAATGGTTTCATTTCATTGACATTATTATTTCGGTACCGGGTAGTCGTATTTATTAACCCTCATTTGCGCTGTGTTACGATAGACAATCTTTAACCTTCGCTGTAATTGGGAAAAAGCACCCCTAAAACATAAATGCAAAGAAGAACTGGATATTAGGCATAAAAAATGCCCATTTCCGACACTGCAATCCGAATTTTCCAAAGCTCCCCTCCTGCTTGCCCCGACGAAGTCGTGGGTTACAGGAGGGGACGTCGTTTCCGATCCACCGGCAGACACGTCGGTTGACCGTAGGATAATACCGGTAATGTGGGAAATACAGTAGTTTAGGATTAACATATATCGTTGTAATAAATGTTCATCTACGTCTCTAAGTGTTTTTGCGTTTTCGTTTTCTGAGCTCCAGTATTTCGTCCCAGGGGACCACCTGGCAGCGGGCGGCCCATTGTTCATATAGTTCCGACAGCTCTTTCACAATTTCAGGATAATCCCCGGCGATGTTGTGGATCTCCGTACGTTCCGCTTCCATATCATAGAGTTCCCAGTTTCCCGGATATTTGCAGACCAGTTTCCATTTACCTTTCCGAACCGCCTTGTTGCCTTCGTGTTCCCAGTATAAGACCACCCGGTTATGGGGTTGATTCGTGAAGGTGGGCGCCATGCTGAACCCTTCCGTCGGTTTAATTGCATGGCCGTTATGGGTGGTCGGATATTCAACATCGGCAATATCCAGGAAGGTGGCCATAATATCCGGTAATTGTGCCGGCTGGTGGCGTAATTCGTTTTTCGCACGGATTCCCGCCGGCCAGTGCACGATCAAGGGAGTACCAATCCCGCCTTCATGAACCCAGTGTTTGTACAGTCTGAAAGGGGTATTGGATACATTAGCCCACGGGATGCCGTAACTCTGGTAGGTTTCCTCCCCTCCGGGCATCACCCCTGGTCGGTTGCCGTATAAAACCTCTCTTCCGTCGCGGGTCTTTGCGGTGCCGGTGGGCTCAATATCCAACGCCCAATGGCGCGTCCATTCATCCAGTTCTTCCGCGCAACCGCCATTGTCGGAGAGAAAGACAATCATGGTGTTGTCCCACTGATCGGTAGCTTTCAGCGCTTGCAGGATGCGACCGATGCCCTGATCCATGCGGTCAATCTGGGCGGCATAGACCTCCATCCGCCGGGTCTGCCAATTTCTGTTTTCTGCTTCTTCCCAGGGAGGCACCCGGGGGTCCCGTTCAGTCAGAGGCCAATGATTGTCAATAATGCCCATTTCAATCATACGTTGCCGGCGCTCCCGTCGCAAATTATCCCAGCCGGCATCGTAACGCCCACTGTATTTTGCGATGTCTTCCGGATGAGCATGCAGGGGCCAATGAGGTGCGGTATAGGCGACATACTGAAAGAACGGTTGATCGGACGCATGTTCGCAAATCTGACGCACCGCTTCATCCGTAATGGCATCGGTGAAAAAATAATCATCGCCTTCCGGTTCAATACGTTCGTTGTTGCGTGTCAGGGTCCTCGGTTGGAAATAGTTGGCGGCCCCCACAATGATACCGTAGTAATCATCAAAACCGCGCTGACAAGGCCAGTTATGTTTTGGACCGTCAACAAATCCGGTCACGTGCCATTTGCCCGACATGTAGGTGGCATAATCACCGGTTTTCAAGACTTCGGCAATCGTTACCGTATTCGCGTTCAAATCGCCAACGTAACCGTCAATACCATCATTCCGCATCATATGGCCGACATCGGCCTGATGGGGATGCAAACCGGTTAAAAGGGATGCCCGGGATGGACAGCATCGGGCCGTGTTGTAAAACTGAGTGTACCGCAGGCCATTCTCTGCCAGTGAGTCAAGATTGGGCGTTTGAACTTCTCCACCGTAACATCCCAGATCGGAGTACCCCATATCGTCATTTAATATCAGGATAATGTTGGGTCTTTTAATTTTGTTCATTCTTATTGTTAGCTTGGTTATCGGGATTCAATTAACGATTATTCATACAAATACCTGCGATGGGGAAAAGAATCAATGGTATGAACCCCACGGCAGGCCCTGGACCCATTGTTCCGCCACCCTGTCCACCGAAGCTTTAGCGCAGGAGGAAAGCAGCTGGAAATATAACCAACCTTCCTCGTCCGCCGAAGTCGAACGCGAAGGCGGATTTAATTCCGGAAACTTCATCAATCCGTATCAACGCCGGTATCCCCCTGGGATTTCATCCAGGCTTCCAATTCGATACGCATCTCTTTAATAATGTTGGCATATTTCGGATCATCGGCAATATCGTTGATTTCGAAGGGATCGTTTTCCACGTCATAGAATTGAAATTCCGGACATTCCGGACGTTTTTCGAAACGTTTAACCACCCAGGCGGCGTATTCGTCGGTTTTTGCTCTTTCAACCCAGGATTTCCAGGTGATATCATATCCCATCAGATATTTTTGATAGAAGGTTGAGTCAGGACGCAGGTTATGTATGAGTTTGTACTTTTTGTTACGAATAGAGCGGATAGGATAAGGCGGACCTTTCGGCCTGTTCGAATGGGCGCCAAAGGCATATTGACGATGCTCATCTGTTTTACCAAGCAAAACATTGAGAAAACTACGTCCGTCAATCCCCGGTATGGGCGCACCACCGGCGGCATCAACCAGGGTGGGCACGAAATCTTCATATTGGACCAAAGCCTCGGTG
The DNA here is from genome assembly GCA_013152835.1 of FCB group bacterium. Lineage (GTDB taxonomy): Bacteria > Fidelibacterota > Marinisomatia > Marinisomatales > J089 > J089. Next base: position 97 of record JAADFQ010000031.1, on the reverse strand, counting down.
GTACTATTCGCCTTGATTTTTCCCGGCCAGCAGGCAATCATTCCGAACTTGATTCCACCGTCCCATTGCGTCCACTTGGCAAAGGGGAATTGGGCGC
>JAADFQ010000030.1 GCA_013152835.1 FCB group bacterium | reverse complement strand
CTCAATCCAATGACGTAATACATTATTATCATCATATACCCGGATATTTAATAGAGTATCGCTTACATCTACCTGAACAAAATGATTATCCCTGAAAGCGCCGATATAATAGTCGGTCCACTCCCACCAGTTTATCTCACCGATTCCACCACCGCCGCCAGCGGCTATAACATAAGTAACTGAATTCCTGTTATGAGCGTAATAGTAATGGAGATGACCGTTTAATACGAGTTGGACACCGTTATCTTCAAATATCTGAGCCCATCCCTGCGGCTCCAGCCAATTCATGAAAATCGGTTTATGGAAGAAAACAACTTTCCAGGGCTTTGAGGTGGCAGCGAGATCAGATTCAAGCCAGGCCAGCATCGAGTCGTTGTACGTCGGATAGTAATATCCATTCTGGTATCCACCACTCTGTGCTCGTTGGGTATTAAGGCTCACAAAATGAACATTACCATAATCAAAAGAATAGTAATCCTCCGTGCCGTCAAATGAGCTGTTGTTGGTCGGAAGATCAAAGAGTGCTCGATAATTTTCGATATCGGCCTCATAACCGTTTCCGGACTGAGGATACGTCATATCATGATTACCAATTGTATGAAAAACCGGCGTATTTTTTATCAGCGGGGCACCATATTCAAAAAAGTAATTATTGAATTCCCAGAGATGTTCACCGGTTGTCACTTTATCTCCCCCGTGTAAAACAATATCCGGATTATGGGTAATCATCGCGCCGATAACTTCACCTTGTTCAGAATTGAATGCATGACTATCGCTATAGAACGCGAAACGAAAGGGTGAACCATTTCCGGGAGCTGAAACGGCAAAGTAACTGGAATCATCCCAACCGATCGAATCAATACCACTGATAATGGCGTAATAAACAGTCTCGTCGGAATTAAGGCCGGTAATTGAGGCGGTATGAACCTGATCGCCGGCATTATCGGCAAAATGAGTACTTGATATACTATCCGTATAAATACCGGCGACGGAACCCCAGTAAAGCGTTCCGCTAGTATCCGTACTGCCCCACAGCACATCGATACTATTTTGAGTAACGTTTTGAAGGTATGGAGGGCGGATAATAGCTGGTGTTACAACTCCAATAAGGGATGCCACAATTACTATTTTTTTCACCATCAAATTCATCATCCTTATTGAACTGTTTGAGTTATCGGTTTTTTATCGTTGATTTTCGTCATCGGTTAAATATGTTCAGACCAAATTCATCGTTACCAATTCCCACTACCTTATTCGATAGGTGAAGATTATTTTTAGGTTGTCTTTCTTAACCCGATTAATTCATCAGGTCAGTGCATTCCAAAGTCTACGATGCTACGGAATTTCCTTAAAAGAACAGAGGACATAAATGCTCTGCGAAACAATCAATGGTTAACAGTAACACCTAGTATGACCTGTCCCGGAACTGGTTTTAACAGAATTCGATTACATGCAATATAATAGGTGCTATCATAAAGTTCGACAGCACCTATTATTTGCTTCTTAACCTGATTCTGTTCTTAGGAGGGAATATGCGTGGGATATTCCGGACTTTTACTTCAACAACATCAGTTTTTTCGTCTGTACGAAATCCCCGGCATTCAGGAGATAAATATAGACACCCGAGGACACGTTTTTCCCATATTTATCTCTTCCATTCCACCGAATAGCGTGAAAACCGGCACCTACTTCATTATCAATCAGCCGGATAACCTCACGACCTAAAATATCGTAAATGATTAACCGAACATTACTGGTGATAGGCAGGTCATATTGTATTGTCGTCGCCGGGTTGAAAGGATTCGGATAATTTTGTTTCAACGCAAATTTATCCGGCAATAATCCAACCACATTCGGATCAACAGCAACAATGGATACGACCTGTATATCATCAACCAATATATCGGCCGAACCACCGTTTGCCGATGTTCCATCATAATCAAGACCGAGGAAGTTGATCTTAATACTGGTCAAATCAATCGGTTCACCGCTTCCTGTATTATATTCATAGAAATCGTTGAACAATAGTGTCACGTATTCACCATTTGGATCCAGATCGCTTAGAATTATCTGGGGTGATCTCCATTTCTCGCCACCTATGGTTGAACTCTCTAACAAACGCAAGGTAAAGAATGGTTCATCACCTGAAGAGGATACTTTCTTAATCCAGAGACGGATACCGTCATAACCAGTTAAGTCCGTTCTTCTATCGAGAGATGTATAATAACCAATTACACCACCAGGGTTTCCGGATCCCGCAGGATAACTGAAATCAATCTGTAAAGCCTTGCTTCCTTCGGCGCCACCGTTAGTATTCAGATCAATCGACATATCGGCGCCACCCCATGGATAGGGACCCTCGGCCCACTTAGCCACCAAGGCAGAACTATCCGCATACGCCTCAAAGTTGTCGTCCAGATGCGTGGTTCGCGGATCACGATAGTAGACTTTAATATCATCAACCAAAATGTCGGACGAAATACCATTAGCAGCAACACCATCAAAACCCATACCAAGGAAATTTTCCTTGATACTGGATAAATCAAGGGCCTCACCGCTACCGGTGTTATATTCGGTGAAATCAGTCTGGAAATTGAAATATACAAATTCACCTTCCGGATCAATATCACTTAGCGACACATTAGGCGATCTCCACTTCTCACCACCAATCGAAGAGCTTTCTAACAGACGGAGGGTGAAATACGGTACATCGCCGGTTACTGATACCGGTTTTATCCAAAAGCCGATACCGCCGTTATAATAATCCGTCATGTCGACACGCCTGTCATAAGGTGTATAATAACCAATTACACCCGCCGGTCCATCGGATCCGGCAGCACAACTAAAGCTTATTTGTAAAGCCGGACTGTCTTCAGTTCCATTATCGGAATCCAAACTTATGGACATATCGGCGCCGCCCCAGGGCCAGGGACCATCATCCCATTTGGCAACTAATCCGCCATCATTGGCATAGCTGTTGAAATCATCATCCAGATGAGTACCGACAATGAGAGGCGGTTCTAGAAGGACAAGGACATCGTCGATCAGCAGACTGGCCGATCCGCCATTCGCTGACACCCCATCGTAAGCGAGTCCTAAAAATTCAACCTTTATACTCGTTCTGTCCATGGCCTGATTGGTATCCGCACCGGCATACCAGGTAAAGTCATTAAAATCGAAGTACACATATTCGCCGTTCGGATCCAGATTGCCAATCGACCGTGTTGCGATCCATTTATCGCTTCCGGTCGTTGAGCTCTCTAACAAACGTAAGGTGAAATAGGGTCTGTCTCCGGTTGTGGCTAACGGCTTAAGCCAGAGACTAATACCTGAATAGTCAGTCATATCAACCCGATCACCGGAGCTGGTATAATAGCCCGTAATACCTCCCGGTCCGTCGGCTCCGGCTGGGTAACTGAAATCCATTTGCATTGCTTTGCTACCATTGGCACCACCAGTGCTATTCAGATCAATAGCAATAACACCGTCGCTCCATGTCCAGGGTCCCTCACTCCATTTCGCCATCAAGGCCGCACTATCTGCATAACTCTCGAAATTATCGTCCAGATGCGTTCCCTGATCTTCGCCTTCAATAAGAGTGATATCATCAACAGTTACATTCGCTATACTGTTTTGCGTTGCGGAACCGGAATACTTAACGCGGACAAAGAAACTCCTGATATCGCTTAAATCAAGTATTCCGTCATCTTTAGCACCGCTAAATCCACCGTAATCAACGAAATCACTGAAGGCTATCGTGAAATATTCTCCATCAACGTCGATGTCACTGATGTTGATTCCGACCGAATTAAATTTATCACCCCATAAATCTGTGGAATCACCTTCATGAATAGCAAAATCGATAAATTGCGGAGAATCTCCGGTTTCGCTGGCTTTTAACCAGACACCAAGGCTGTCATAAGCAGTCCAGTTTCTCATGTTATCTCTTACCGGTCCTCCGGCATAGAGATAAGGATCCGTTTCTCCACTGGAGAAATACGTATCCACCTGCATAGCCCGGCTACCATTGGCGCCACCGGTGGCATTTAAAGAGACCGATATTGAATCACCAACAACCGCACCGAACCACGGATATGAATTAAGTAAATTAGAAGTCGAGCTAAACCTTTCAAAATCATCGATATAACCGGGAGGGGGATATTGGGACACATAGGGTACAATATCGTCAACCAAAACCGTTATCGAACTGCTTTGTGATGCCGTTCCCGAATATTTCGTGAAAACAAAGAAGTTCCTGATATCACTCGCATCCAATATGCCATCATCTTTTGGACCGCCGTATCCACTGTAATCAACAAAATCATCAAAATTCAGGAATACATATTCTCCATCCGGGTTAAGAGTACTTACGTCGATACTGGCTGAATGCATTTTATCACCCCAATCATTACCTGAGGTCGTATCGCCTTCGTGAACAGCCAATTGTATTATTTGTGGGGAATCACCGGTCGTAGTGGCCTTCACCCAGACACTGATGCCATCAAAATCACTCCAATCCACAGGATTGCCATTATTCAGGGGACCGCCAACATAGGCCCATGGATTCGCATCCCCGCTTGCAAAATCGAAATCTATCCGCATAGCCTGAGTTTGATCAAACCCGCCGGTTGTATCCAGGCTATTTGCCACCGTTCCTCCGGATATAACGCCAACCCAAGGATAAGCTGCCTGCAGTTCCGCATCCGAGGCATATCCTTCAAAATCATCCACTTGAAGGCTGGGAACAGCAACAATATTATCGACCCAAATAGTGGCGGTACTGTTTTCTAAAACTTGGGCATCATAGCTAAGCCAGAGAAAGGAAATTTTGATACTACTTCGGTCCATTGGTTCACCACTACCGGTCCAGTACTCGGTAAAATCATTAAAATCAAAATAAATGTACTCACCGTTTGGATTCAGATCGGTAACGTAATATTTAGGTGACATCCATTTCTCGTTACCGGTAGTACTGCTTTCTATGATATTAATTTTAAAGATCGCATCCTGATCGCCGGTGACTGTTCCCGGTTTCACCCACATTCGAATACCGGAATAATCCGTTAAGTCGGATCGTTCTTCGAAAGCGGTATAATGACCGATGATCGCAAATATGCAAGGATCCCAGTTTACTCCCAACCCGGTTACCGGAGTCACACCTGAATCGACCGCGACATACATTTGAATTGCCTGCGTGCCTTGATATCCGTCTGTTGAGGAGAGACTGGAAACTACCTGCATTACAGAAGGATTGCCTGCATCATTATTCCCTCCCCACCAGGGCCCGCTATTCCACTTTAAAAACATAGTACTATCATTTACATAGGATTCGAAATCGTCATCCAAATGTGTAGGTATTGCAGATCTATCCTGCGCGGAAGTATTACCAACAAAACCTAATAGTAAAAAGACTGATGTTACCCAAATTCTCATTTTATACATGCTGTTTTCCTCCTGCATTATTGACTTATGCAAACGTTACCGCAAACGTTTTCGGATTCATATTACACTTTTTTTTTTAGCATGTCAACCCCTTTTTTCTGGCTAAAACGAGTCTCAATAAATGGCCGCAAATATTACTGCAGTATGACCAACATGCTTCCTGTGTAGAATACCAAAAATGAGTACGCTAGCCGAGGGTGATGTGTAATCGGTAAAATTCATAACAACTGATCAAGGATTTTCCGAAGAAGTAATTTTTCCTCAGAAAATAACGGATCTTTTATTGATTACCTGGATAGCTACGATTTAATACAGGATGATTTCGGAATTCTACAGTACAATTTTCCAGAGTTTGTAGTTCAAATATGATTATTTCGTTCTTCCCTTTACGCAGGACCGGCCCGGGAACATAAAGCGTCTGCTGGGGTCCGCGTTTCCAATAGCGACCCAGATTGAAACCATTTATCCAGCAAACACCCTTTGTCCAGCCGTCAAGAGCCAGGAATGTATCTTTGGGATCAGTGACTGCAAATTCACCACGGCAAAAAACCGGACCGACATTGGCAGTCACTTCTGAAAATTCGAGTCGGGACAAATCGTCCAATGGCAACGGAAAAATGGTCCAGCCAAACAGATGCCGGTCGCCAAGTGAAACGGCATCGGTGATACCTTTGCGATCATACATTTTCGGCCCCCAACTTACCCGGCCCATATTTTCGACCAGGATTTCCAGTTGCAAGCCTTCCGGGGGAACTACGATATTGAGAGTCTTTTCCGGAAATTCGCGTTCCAGCACACCAACGAAGTCGCCATCGACAAATACCTGAGCACGATCATGCAACTTTTGGATTCGTAGCGGCATTTCAGAACGCGGTCCTTCCACTCTTGTCCGGTATAAAATAAAACCATAGTTCTGTCCGAACATTTCCATGGGTTCCGGTGTTGGGCGCCGGATTGGCTTTGAAAGCCAATCCAAAGCATCAAACAGTCCTGCTGTTTCGGTCAATTCTACGGGCCCAAGTGCCAGCTTGGGTACCGCCGACGGCAAAGGTATATCCGGGAGTTCCACGTACTTGCCAAGAATCTTACGGCAAGCCAAATACTTTGGAGTAATATCCCCGGCTTCATTCAACGGGACATCATAATCATAACTGGTAATGGTCGATTCGAATTTCCCGTGACAATTGGATCCGTTCATAAAACCGAAATTTGTCCCGCCGTGGAACATATAGAAGTTTACCGATCCCCCCTGGAATAAAATTTCGTCCAATGTGGTTGTCGTATCTTCCGGTGTGCGAACATGATGTTTTCCGCCCCAGTGATCAAACCAGCCGTTCCAAAACTCCATGCACATCAAGGGCCCTTCCGGTTGATATTCACGCAGTTTTGCAAATTTGTTTTTGGCATCGGAACCAAAATTGGCCGTCTTGAGAATGTGCGGCAGCGTTCCGGCACACAACATATCATCGGTGGGGCCATCCGATGTGAACAGGAGCACATTGATTCCCCTGGCCCGCATCCCCTTTTCAAGATAACGCAGGTATTCCTTATCATTGCCATAAGCTCCGTATTCATTTTCGATCTGCATGGCGATAATCGGTCCGCCCCGGGATATTTGCAAGGGCTCCAGCCGGGGTAACAAGACATCAAAATATCGATCCACCGCTTCAAGATATGGTTCATGAGCACAACGAAATTTTATTTCCCGATCTTTAAGCAACCAGGCTGGTAAGCCACCCAAATCCCATTCGGAACAAATATACGGCCCCGGACGAACGATAACTCTGAGACCAGAATCAGCAGCCTGCTTGATATAATCCACAATATCAAGCCAGCCATCGAAATTAAACTCCGCCGGTTTTGGTTCATGCAAATTCCAGGCGACATAGGTCTCCAGCGTATTTAAACCCATAGCACGCATTTTTCGTAGACGGTCACCCCAATAAACAGGATGAACCCGGAAATAATGCATCGCTCCGCTAAGGATGCGAAATGGTTCATTATTCAAAAGAAAGTGTTCTTTATCGATTGTGAAACTGCTCATTAGATTACTCTTCTTACTTTATCAGAAAATTTAATCCCACGTTCATTTGATTTATAAAGTATTTCCAAAAAGGTCACCTTATTTACCGCTGGCGGAAGACATTTCTGTATTCCGACCAGATATACGGATTCTTGGTGTGCCGACCTCTTCCTGGTTGTGCATGTTTTCCTGGAACAGGCATATTAACCCACGCTACAGGCAGGTCCCACCGTCCTGATGAAATTTAACAATTTGGAACGATTCGCCTCTATGCAGGGAATCCATTGTGTTAAAAGCAATCCCTTACCGCCCTTGCGGAGAAGCGCTTTTTTCCAGGCCGATACCTTTTCAGAATCCCAGCCGGGAGCACCCCAAACTTCAAAGCCCCGCTGTACAACACGTTCGATAATTTCCGGTTGCACACCACCGTAATCCCACACGACTTGCACAATATCCTTGGAAATCTCTTTTTCAGCGGCAATACATTTTTCCGCATGAACCAAGGTTCTCCCACCGTAGGATGAGTCGTTCCAGATAATCGTCCGCAGGTCACGCTCCCTTAATCCCCTCCGGAGTGTCCCTATCGCTTCAATATATTGCGAATGCGCCCGGTCGTGATCCTCATCCATTCCGATATGAAAAAACCGTTGCGGACGACAAACATGAATAAGTTCGTCGATTA
>JAADFQ010000029.1 GCA_013152835.1 FCB group bacterium | reverse complement strand
ATTTCCTCAATGCCGGAGATAACGATATTGGGATCGGGTTTCAGTTTGGATTTTTTCACCTTTCCTTCGTATTTCAAATTATACAGAATATGCTTGATACAATTCAGCCGCGCCAGTTTTTTATCATCGGAACGGATTATGGTCCAGGGTGCAATGGTGCGGTTGGTTTCCGTGAGCATTTCAAATTTTCGCAGCGTATACTGGTCCCACAATTTCTGGGCCTCCAGATCCACCGGTGATATTTTATAGTGTTTCAGGGGATCGTGAATCCGGGAATCAAAACGCGTCATCTGTTCGTCCTTGGAAACGGAAAAATAAAATTTGAACAGTTTGATCCCTTCCTTTACCAGCATCCGTTCAAACAAAGGCGCATATTTCAAAAACCGCTTATTCTGTTCGTCGGTGCAGAAACCCATCACCGGTTCCACCACCGCCCGGTTATACCAGCTTCGATCAAAGACTACAATTTCCCCGCCCGCCGGCAGGTGGGCCACATAGCGCTGAAAATACCATTGGGTCCGTTCCCGATCACTGGGTTTTTCCAGGGCCACGACCCGTGCACCGCGAGGATTGAGATGTTCGGTGATCCGTTTGATCGTACCACCTTTCCCGGCCGCATCACGACCCTCAAACAGCATCACAATTCGTTCCCCCTGGGCCTTGACGTGATTCTGGAGTTTCAGCAATTCAATCTGCAATTTTCGCAATTGTTTTTCATATTCCCGTTTGGACTTTTTTACCGATATAGTGATGCGTTCTTCTTTCTTTTCGGGAGCGGCGTCTTCCACTTCCGGGGTCTCTTTTTCCGGGACGGGGTCCGGTGATTCTTGTAAATCCGTTGGATCTGACATGTTATTTTCCTCCACAGGATCAGGGTTCTGACGGGGTTCAGGTAATGGGTTTTCCATGCTGTTTTTTCTCTTTTTTCATAATTTTTGCTTCCTGACTCCCGGAACGAACGATCTTTTTATCCACCTCAAAATCCAGATGTTTATTGCGGCCATGATACGGCGTGGCATTCAGAATCACCTTCATGGTTTCTAACCGGGCCAGGTGCTTATTGTTGGAACGGATGATGGTCCAGGGAGCCAGCTTGGTATGGGTCTTTTTCAACATCTTCCACTTTTTCTCCGTGAACTGATCCCAAAGCTTTTGCGCCTGGAGATCCACTTCGCTCAATTTCCATTGTTTCAGGGGATTCATCCGACGGGAATCGAAACGCCGTTTCTGTTCTTTTTTGGACACGGAAAAATAGAGCTTAATCAGGATCGTTTTCTCATCATCCAGGAAATTTTCTTCATAGGCGTTGACATGTTTCAGAAAACTTTTATACTGCTTGGAAGTACAGAATCCCAGCACCGGCTCTACCAGGGCCCGATTATACCAACTACGGTCAAAGAGTACGATTTCACCGGCATGAGGAAAATGTTCCACATACCGTTTCATGAATAATTCCGTTTTTTGGGTATGGGTCGGAGGCCCCAGCGCCACGACCCGATATTTCTTGGCGTTCATGTACCGGGTGATCCGGCGAATTGTGCCGCCTTTACCCGATGCATCCCGACCATCAAACAAGATAATCATTTTTTTCTGGTAGCGCTCCAGATGTTTCTGCAATTTTATTAATTCGATCTGATAGGGAATGAGTTCTTTCGCCCGTTCGAATTCACGAAGAGCTTTCTTGAACTGGGAATTTTTTATGGCTGGTAACGGATTGTTCATTGGCGTAAGAAAAACAGGTAATCACCTGAAGACGCTCTGTCTGGTTTATAAAAGTATAGTGGTTTATAGCCCCTCTTGGCAAGCGGACAATTTCGAATGCAATACCCTTCAGATATCCGATACATGCGATAATTGATCCAGGACATTGTCTAAAAACTCGATCAAGCGGTGTTCACCCCATTCCCGAATAAATCGATCCAGTTGCCATTGCCGTATTCGATCACATTCTTCAATAATCGTAACCAAACCCTTATTTGGGGATTGATCGGTCCTTGAAAATGCATTCAGCGATCCTAAAATCACTTCATTATCATGAAGGCTGCCTAAAATATCCTGCACCTGTTTGAACAGAATAAGTTCCGAGTCCAAATGTCCGCTGGAAAATTCATTCAGAACGCTGATTGGATAGCGAATGGATTTTAACAGGATACGGACCGTATGAAGCAGTTTGATTTTTTCAAGCGGGTCGTGAACCAGCGATAGGGTATTCAGCCGGTTTTTCACGCGTGTTTTACGTCCGGAAAGAAAAGTCATCCAATCGGGTGAAATCGTTGGAACGCCCGGGAATTCATGAGTTGCAGGAGGAATGACGGGCACAAGCGTCGCCAGTTGATCCCCAAGCATTTGGTGGCGGATGTTCCGTAAATCTCTCAAAAACAGCGCAAATTTTTCCAGGGTACCCGAAGGGATTTCCCGGGAAGCTCGCCAGCGTTCAATGGTGATGAGTTGCACATCCAGATCCCGAACCGGTCCGGCATGCCGAAGTAACTGCCGGAAAATTTTCCCGGCCGGGCCGATCGATGAGTCCTGGGTGGAAAGTCCGAAGGCCTTGCTCAGGGAAAGCAGATAGCGCAACGAAACCCGGAATTGGTGCAGGGGCTCCCGATCCCGGTCTTCCATGATTTCCGGGACCCAGTGGAAAACCATTTCCAGTCGGCGGTGCCAGACGGACCAGACCGTTTCGGCCAGGGTTGTTTTGGTCACAATGGGAACCGACGCCTGCCACCAGGGCCGGAATCAATCATAGGGAATGATAATCGGGCAGGTTTTTAGGATACTGAAAATATATCCGTCGTCCGGTTCCCGGACCAATCCGACTCCAATCATTGACATCAAATTGAATCCGAACCACTGCACAGGTCGGGAATTTATCGATTAATTCGCCCGTGAGTAGTTCCGATACCTGGGGAAGCGAAGGATAATGCCCCACAATGGCGATGTCCTGGCGGTTGTTTTTCCGGGATTGAATGAAGGAGAGCAATTTCCCGGTGGAGCATTGATACAGCTCCCGTTTGACCTTGATCCGGGTGGTGGGAATTCCCAGTTCATGGGCAATAAGAACCGCGGTATGGTAGGTGCGCACGGCGCCGCTGGTAAAGATGCGTTCAAAAGCAAAACCCTGCTTTCGTAAATCCTGACCCATTAAGGGAGCGCTCTTTAATCCCCGGGTATTGAGGGGACGGCCGAAGTCCGTAACCTGGTGATAATCCCAACTGGATTTGGCGTGACGTATTAGGGTGACGATTTTCATAGGAGGAATTTACAACTTACCGCCCCCAGCCTGCCAAACCGTTCCTGGGCGCTGACTCTACACTACTTTCCGGCTCATTGTTACACGGAGAATTGCCGATACGATTTTTTCATCCGGCGTGTTGCTGTTATTTCCAGAATATTTCGGGGCGAAACGGTTCTTCGACTACCTAATCAGGATTTCACAAATTCAGCGACGGTCTCAATATGGGCGGTATGCGGAAACATGTCCACCAGTGTAGCCTGAGTTAAGTCATATCCGGCGCTCATCAAACCCTGAGCGTCCCGGGCCAGGGTGGTGGGATTACAGGAAACATAAACCATCCGGCCGGGCGATAATTTCACGAGGGCCTTCACCATATCGGCATGCATCCCCACCCGGGGCGGATCCACTACCACCACATCGGGTGGTGGTCCAATCTTTCGGGGTGAACCAAAATAGGTATCCAGATTAGCCCGGATAAATTGCGCATTTTTAATGCCGTTTAATTCTGCATTGGTCCGGGCATTATCCACCGAAAACGGCGCGATCTCCAAACCAATCACTTCCCGGGCGTCCCGGGCCAGGTACAGTCCGATGGTCCCGGCGCCGCAATACAGATCATACACGATTTCCGAACCCGTGAGCCGGGCGGCGGTCCGCACCGTTTCGTAGAGGCGTTCGGCCTGAAGGGAATTGGTCTGGAAAAACGAATTGGCGGAAATATGGAACGTGAGTTCTCCGATCATTTCCCGAATAAACGGTTCCCCGTGGAGCAGGATTTCCCATTCGCCGTAGGCCGTGTCCCCCTTGCGGGTATTGATATTGTTTACAATGCTGGTCACTTCCGGCACCTGAGTTTTCAACCCGGTAATCAGCGGTTCCAGCAATTCCAGATTTTCGTAGGATGTGACCAGATTCACCATGATCTCTTGAGTGCGATGACCATAGCGGATTACCAGATGTCGTAAAAAACCGATATGTGTTTTGGGGTCGTAGGCTTTGAGCCCGTTTTCCAGGGCGATTTCCCGGACGACACGGAGGATTGTGTTTCCAATCTCCGGTTGAAGATGACAGGAGTGAATATCCAGCACTTTATCAAACCGGCCCGGAATGTGCAGACCCAGGGCAAAATTACGGGGCACATCTTCCGGTTCATCCGCCGTCACCCAGCGCCGGTTGGAAAGGGTGAATTCCATTTTATTGCGGTAGGCGTAGATGGGATCGGCGGGAATCGTGTCCGTAACTTTAAAATTAGGAAGACCGCCAATGCGCCGGAAACTGTCCTCCACCTGCAGGCGTTTTTGTTCCAACTGAGCGGTGTATTGAAGATGCTGCAACTTGCACCCGCCGCAGAGGCCGAAATGTTCACAGACCGGCGTTTCCACGAATGCGGATTCTTTCAATACTTCCAGGATACGGCCCTCGCCAAAGCCCTTGCGTTTGCGATAAAGCAGGATTTTAACCGTCTGCCCCGGCAAGGCGCGATCCACAAAAATAACAAAGTCCTGAACCCGGCCAATTCCCCGCCCGCCATAGGCCAGGGATTCGATTTTTACGGTATGTTCCGTCCCTTTACGAAGGGGAAGTAATTCTGGATTTGACATGGGGCGAGTTTACAACTCCGGGCCGGGAAAGTCCGACGGATGAATTCCGCCTTTTACCACTTTGATGAAAAAGTTTTCAACCTTACCTCGTGAGTCGTTTTGCAAACCGATCATCGTTCTATATAATTTAACATTTAAGACTAAAGGAAATGGGCTGTGAAGTGCAAAGTCGATACATAGGTAACACCTTTCCGTTAAACCAGGGGTGTAATCAAGTAGCAAAGGAGATCACCCATGCCCTGGAAGGAGACCAGGCCCACGGCTGAACGACGCGATCAAGGCTAATATTTTCTGTAAAATGGAGTCCCACGCCTGCGTCCCGATCCCGGGATGATCGAAAAGGATTCATCCACCCTCGATAGTCATCGGGGTGGTTTCCTCCATATCGGGATGAATCTAGCGGCCGTAATTTCCGGTTGTTTCCGTTCTCCGCTTACCGCAAGCAGATCGTAAAAGTGCCCCCTATTCGTGATTGTATTACGCGATTGATTTGTGCCGGATAAAATTCGGCAGCAGGTTAGAATCCGTACCATGGATTCCATTAACCATGTTATTGGAGGGTCTGACCCGGTACCCTGTTCCAGAACCGATTGCCTGATCAAAAATCAACAAATCCGGAGACAAAATTGACATGAAGACCGGTTCCGGTACTTATTCCTCCTGATGCCTATAACGGTTTATTATTAAGATAACACTCGTAACCGCATATTCAGTTATGCAACCTTTTCCAACTTCAGAGAGTCTGTAAAAGAAAGAACAGTGCCTTGACACGACCACAGCCTAACACCGACCACCAACTGGTCACCGCGATTCAACAGGGAGACCGGGACAGTTTCCGGGAGTTGTACGATCGGTATAAAGACCGTTTGTTTAAAACCAGCCTGGCGCTTGGTCTGAATCGGCAGGATGCAGAGGACGTTCTTCAGGAAAGTTTTGTGAAGATCTTTCAAAAAATAAATACTCTTCGGAATCCGGACCGGCTCACATCATGGATGTACCGGATTGTGGTCAATACGGCCAAATCGAAAATGAAATGGCATCAAAACAAATGGGATGAACTGAATGAGAATAATTCACGGAGCGACCGGACCACCGATCCGGCCAATGTAAATCATTGGGACGAATTACTCCGGGCCTTACACCGCCTGCCTACCGGTTTCCGCAATGTATTTGTTTTGCACGCCATCCAGGACCTGTCCCAGGAAACGGTGGCTGACATCATGGGTATCTCGGTCGGGACGGTGAAATCCCAGTATCATCGCTCCCGGAAAAAACTTCAAACTATATTACATGAAATGGGGATTCGGTTTGAAAATCAATAAGTCCTTTAATCAATGGTTAAACCGGGCCAAAGATGAATCGGAGGCACTTAAAACGCCCGACTATCTCTGGCAGAACATTGTCCGCGATTTGGAAAAGCCACGACAAAAGAAATCCCGTTGGTCACTGATCGGCGGTTATTTCTCCTTCAGGCCAAAATGGAAATTTGCCCTGGGCGGACTGGTCTTAGTCCTGGCAACCGGATTAATGATCCGGACGCTTAAAACACCTCGATTAATTGATGAAAACCAGGCGGAATATTTAGCCTCTGAAATCAACGAAGAAGTATATACCGCTCAGCATACTTATGAAAAAGCGATCAGCAAACTGGAAAAACGACTCCAACGAAAATACGAAGACCCTGATAATGAATGGATCCGATTGTCGCTGGAAAGAATCGATATGATTGATGAACTCATTCGTGAATGCAAAACCTCACTTGAGGATAATCCCTATAATCCGGTTATTCAAAGAACCTTGTTTACCGCCTACGGCGAAAAACTCGAAACCATTCAACAATTGTTAGCGATCGACTAAAAGGAATCAAAATGAAAAAATTCATATTATTATCCCTATTAACCGGTGTCTTCCCGGGACCGCTCCAATCGGCGTTACTAAAAATCGATAATGTAAAAATCATCCAACAGGGTTATCGACAATCCGGCGCGGGAAAGATTACGATTAATAATTCCGACGGAAATATTGAAATCAACGGTTGGGATATCGATAGCGTCGATATCATCGTGAAAATAAAGGTTGCCGCGGAAAATGAGACCGAATTGGAGAACCTGTTTGAACAATTAATTCCCAAGATTGAGAAAAACGGCGATCAAATCCAGGTTATTACCCGGCGTAATAAATTAAAAAGAACAAAATTTTTCGGGATGATTCATGAATCCGTTTATTACTCCTACAGTATCTCGATTCAGGTTCCCGCAGGACTTTCCATTACTACGGAAAACAGATTTGGTAATACCGAAATCACGGATACCCGGTCTGAAATCAGCGTTGAAAATTATAACGGGGACGTGATGATTACGAAAGCCCGGGGTACACGGATTGTAAACCGATATGGGAAAACGGAGGTGAGTATCCTCCGCGGTGCTTTGACTCTGGATGCCTATAACGGACCAATACAGGTTACGGATGTTCAAGGAGAAGTTCGTGTGAATAATCATTACGGTGATATTGAAGTAGCCAATATAGGCGGTTTGCTTTTCATCAATAATTATGACGGCGACGTTCGTCTGATGTCGGCTCAGGAAGGAGCCGATATCAAATTGAAATATTCGGATTTACAGGTTTCCTCGGTCATAGGAAACCTGAACGTAGAAAATTATTCCGGTAAAAACGTAATCAACGAAATTAAGGGTGATATTGTCGTGGATAACAAATACGGTTCGATCGATATCAGCAACGTTGATGGATCGCTACAGGTATCCAATTACAATGATGATATCCGCGTTGAGAATATAAATGGTAGTCTGAAAGCAGATTGCAAATACGGTGGTATTTATGCCGTGAATGTCAGCCAATCCACGTCTGTGGATAATTATTCAGGGAAAATCAGCCTGGAAAGGATCGCCGGTCCTTTAACCGTAAATAATCATTACGGCGATGTCCTGATCACGGAGGCGATCCCGAAAATCCAGTGCATTGTTTATTCCGGCAATATTCAGGCGGATAAAATCAGGGGCGGGATTGCCGATATTAATTTTGAATCAACGTATGGAAATGTGGAACTGGCGTTTTCAAATCCGGTTTCGGCTACCTGCAATCTGGATATTAAATACGGACAGATTTCCCTGCGCGGGGCAGAATGGAATATTCTGAAAAGTGATAATAAAACGTCTGTTTCCGGAACATTGGGAGACGGTTCGGGAAAATTAATCGGGAAAATTTACAGTGGTGATTTCAATCTTATTTTTACCACTTCCGATTGATGAAAAAGGAATCAAAAAAGATTTAAGATTGAAAAATTAAGATTTAAAATTTATTTGGTACGATTGTGAAGTGTGAAGTCAATACATAGGTAAC